>JBJOGT010000269.1:0-7251 GCA_046048115.1 Cyanobacteriota bacterium
TCACATTTTCAATGGTCACATTTTCAATGGTCACAGTCAGATGAACATTGCCACCGATGGGGGTAAATTTAATGGCATTAGTTAACAAATTAATGAGTACCTGCTTAATCCGGCGTTCGTCCAACAGGACTAAATCGAGACCGTCGGGGATGGCATAGCACAGTTGAATTTGCTTCTGCTGGGCCTGGTTTTGAACAAATAACAGACTGGCTCGGCATAATTCGGCGATCGCCGTGGGAGTTTCTTGCAGTTCAACTTTCCCGGCAACAATTTTAGACAAATCGAGAATATCACCGATTAAACTCAGTAAATACTGACTACTGGCATCAATGCTGTTGACGGCATCCCATTGCTGGGGGGTTAATTGTCCCAAAAGACCATCTTGCAAAGCTTCAGTAAACCCCAAAATCGTATTTAAGGGGGTTCGTAGCTCGTGGCTCATGTTGGCCAAAAATTCATCTTTATGGCGGGTAGCTGCGGCTAAGTCTTCATTGCTTGTCTGTAACGCTTGGTTGAGACGCTGGAGGGTTAAATGACTTTTGATGCGGGCTTTAACCACGGGCGGACTGAGGGGTTTAGTAATATAGTCCACTGCCCCTAGTTCAAATCCTTTGGTTTCGTCCTCCGCTTCTTCCAGGGCCGACACAAAAATGATGGGAATCCCTTGGGTTAATCCATTGTCCTTGAGACGCCGACAGATTTCGTAGCCATCAAGACCCGGCATCATCACATCTAACACAATCAGGTCAGGGAGCGGTGATTTCGTCGCCAGTTCTAACGCCTTTTCCCCAGTGGTGGCAGCAATGACGGCATAATCCTGCTTAAGGATGTACAAAAGAATTTGAAGATTTTCAGGGTGATCATCAACAATTAAAATCTTGGGTTTGTCAACCGGATAAGCAATATCCATTGGGATGGCAGAGTTCTAAAGAATCTAAGGAAGCGGTAAGGACGTGGAGATGTTGATGCACACTATCTAAGTTAAAGTTATCCAATTCTGTCTCCATTGCTACAATGATCGGCGTGAGTTCAGGACAGATTTTCAGTTGTTTTAATTGCTCAAAAACGGCGATCGCCGCACCGAGGTCTTGTTCCAATAGCACTGAAAAACGTTTTAGTAGTAATTCTAAGGGAACTTCTTCCGCTGTGCTACTCGTCTTACCTATGCTTATCATTGATTGATTCTTGGTGGCCAACAAAGGAGACTCTGCCAAATCCCGGAGCAATGTTGTCAGGGCCTGTTGTACCCGGTCATGACAGCCGGATAGATGGGAAAAATGTTCTGGGTGCTTGAGACCCTGGGTAAAATCCGAGAGGGCTTGATGAAGTTCCTCCGCCCCTAGATTCCCACTCACGCCTTTGAGGGCATGGATCTGGTTCAGAATTTCGTCGAACTGTTCAGTGTGAAACAGGGTTTGGAGGCGGTCAGAAAACCCGTAATAGGTGTGATAAAACCGTTTTAATAGGCGAAAATAAGTATCCTGGTTTCCCCCTAAACGGGCGACGCCGAGGGAAACATTAACCCCTGGAATCCTAGTTTTCGGAGCGACCGTCAAGGCCCCATTGGGATAGGGGCCCTGGCCCCCGGTGGTGTCTTGGTCTGGGACGTTGGCACGGGATCGGGGGGGGATCCATTTGAGTAGGGTGAGAAAGAGGGCCTGGGGATCAATGGGTTTTGATAAATGATCATTCATCCCCGCTTGCAAGCTTTTGAGGCGATCGGAGGGCATGGCATGGGCTGTCATGGCCACAATGGGCACTGTCATGAACCGTTCCCGATCCGCTACTTGCTGACCCGCTAGGGCGCGAATGCAACGGGTGGTTTCATAGCCATCCATGCCTGGCATCCGAATATCCATCAAAATAAGGTCGTAATGCTGGACAGCAATCTTTTCTAGGGCGGTGGCCCCCTGGGGGGCAATATCAACAATGAGGTTAATATGTCGCAATAGTTCAGCGGCGACCTGCTGATTGATGTCATTGTCTTCCACCACTAAAATCCGGGCCCCCGCGAGGCATTGCAAGCGTTGGGCATCGTTGATGGCGGACACCCCATGGGAGAGTAACGGCTGGTCTGAGGCAAATAAGTTGGCAATCGCCGTGGCTAGTTGGTCTACACTGAAGGGCTTAATAAGAATACCGCTGACATAGTTGTCGTCCACTATCGGTTCAATTTCGTGGCGGGGATGGGCGGTCATTAATAATACTTTGGGAATGATCGTCAAACCGGCGGCGTCTTTGAGTTGATAGCTCGCCTCAATCCCATCTAACCCCGGCATGTGCCAATCTAAAAGCACGAGTTCAAAGGGATCCGCCATGGGACATTCCTGCAAGAGAGCGATCGCCGTTGCCGCTGTGCTCACCGCTGTCACCCGTAACCCCATTGCCTCCAAAAAGCTAGCCAACGTTTCTCGGGTCAAATCAATATCTTCGGCCACCAAGCATTTGAGTCCGGTTAACGGGGCAAGGGAATGGGGGGTGATAGCCGTTGCAATCTCTGTAGGGGGCAGGGCCAAATCCAGGGTGACCACAAACCGACTGCCCTGACCCAAGGCGCTGAAGACCTCTATTTGTCCTCCCATTAATTCCACTAGGCGTTTGCAAATGGAGAGACCCAACCCCGTACCGCTATATTTGCGACTAATGGAGGCATCAGCCTGGCTAAAGGCTTCAAATAAGCGGTGGTGTTGACTGGGATCAATGCCAATGCCCGTATCTTCAACCACTAATTGTACTAAGTAGGACGTGGGGCGCTGCTCTAATCCATTAACGGCGATCGCCACCATCCCCTGGTCAGTAAATTTCAAGGCATTACTAGCCAAATTGATCACAACCTGACCCAAACGCAATTCATCCCCTAGCAAATAATCGGGTAATTCCGGGTCAAGGCAAAATGTCAAAGCGACGTCCTTTTCTTCGGCTTTAGGACTCAGGATATTATCAACATTGGCCAGCACCGTAGAAAATTGAAAGGGCGATAATTCTAGCTCTAATTTTTCGGCTTCAATTTTGGACAAATCAAGAATATTATTAATAATTTTCAGTAGTGATTGCCCAGATTGATTAATTTTTTGCAAGTAATCATTAAGTATCGAACTAGGCTTTGTTTGTAAAGCTAAATGGGTTAACCCCAAAATGCCATTCATAGGAGTCCGAATTTCATGGCTCATCAGGGCTAAAAATTCACTCTTGGCGCGATCGGCCAACTCGGCGGATTCCTTCGCGTCCCGCAGTTGTTTTTCTGCTAATTTTTGCTCGGTTAAATCCTGTACTGTCCCGATTAGCTGGGTTACCCGCCCTTGGGCATTATGAAATGCTTCTCCCCGGGCCTGGAGATAGGCCAAAGTCCCATCACTGCGTTGAATGCGATAATCAATGTTATAGGCTTGGCCCTGGGTAATCGCCGTAACAATGACTTGACTATGGCGATCGCGGTCCTCGGGGTGAATCATAACCGTGAGGTCTTCCAAGGATGGTGTTCCCCCTTCTTTGGGTAAACCAAAAATGTGGAATACTTCCTCTGACCAAGTAATTTTGCCTGAAGCAACGTCAAACTCCCAACTACCAATCTGACTAATGCGCTGGGCTATTTGTAGATGTAACTGACTTTTCCGCAGGGTTCTTTCCGCCTGTTTCTGTTCAGTAATATCCGTATGGGTGCCAATCAATCGTAATGGTTGACCATTTTCCCCACGGGCAACAATTTTCCCCCGGGTCAAAATCCACTTATAGGAACCATCCTTGCAACGCAGGCGATGCTCATTTTGATAGGTAGGGGTAATTCCGGCTAAATAATTTTCAATATCTTGCAACACTTGTTTTTGATCTTCAGGATGTACAAGTGCTTCCCATTCGGAGAACTGGTTTTGAATGTCATGGTCTTCATAGCCCAACATCGCTTTCCATTGCAAAGAGTAATAGACACTATTGTCCTGGGCATTCCAGTCCCAAATGCCATCCCCAGCCCCTTCCAAAGCAAACTGCCAGCGGACTTCACTCTCCTTTAGGGCCGCTTCTGCTTGTTTCAGGTCACTCACCTCAGCAAAATAGCCGATAATTTCTAACGGATTTCCATCGTCATCTTCCACTAATCGCAATTCATCCCTTAGCCAGACATAATGGCCTTGTTGGTGTTTGAAGCGATATTCGTGTTTTTGGACTGGGTAACGGGGGAGATCGGCAAAATGTTGTAAGACCCGTGCTTGATCTTCTGGATGAATGTGATCTCGCCAAAAATTATCTTTTGCCAAAAACTCCTCGGGTTTGTAGCCCAGTATGATTTCAACGTTGTCGCCAATAAATGTGGTGGCATAATTACCGTCCGGACGCGCACTATAAATAACGGCTGGACTCATGGACAGTAAAAATGCTAAACGGTCTCTGAGGTTGCGATTTTCCCGTTCTGTTTGCCGTCTTTGGGTGACATCTTGAAACATGCCGACGATGCCAATCACCTCCCCATGATTATTCCGTAATGGAGCTTTGTGGGTTTCGATAATCTGTTGATGACCCTGGGGATCAGTAAAGGTTTCTTCGATGCCCAAAAGGGGACGACCCGAAGTCATCACAAGCTGGTCATCTCTTAGATACTTATCGGTTTCTTCGGGGGTGGGGGAAAATTCAAAGCCCTGTTTGCCGTAGAGGTCATCGGAGGAGTTCAGACCCATCGCGTCGGCTAACTTTTGGTTACAGCCCATCAAGCGGGAGTTGCGGTCTTTCCAAAAAACGGGCAGGGGGATGGTATCGAGGATCGTTTTGATAAATTGTTGGGAGTTTTCTAGTTCCTGGGTGCGTTCTTGGATTTTTCCTTCTAATGTCTGATTGAGGCCTTGCAGTTGGTATTCATAGGTCTTTCTCTCCGTAATATCCAGCGCTGTACCAAATAACCGTTTGGGATGCCCCGCGAGATCCCGTTCTAATTGTCCCCGGGCCTCGTGGTAACGCAGACTGCCATCGGGTAACAGGGCCCGATAGTCAAACAGATAGGATTTGCCTTCTGTGATGGCGATCGCCACATGATTTTCTAAAATTGATCGATCATCGGGGTGAATATATTGATTGAGATAGTCTGCATAATCTGGCTCAGAGCCTTGGGGATCGCGCCCGAACATACGAAAAAGTTCATCAGACCAGGTAATTTTGCCCGTATTAAGGTCAAAAGACCAACTGCCAATGTGGGCCAAACGCTGGGCTTCGGCCAGGGCTGCTTCACTAGCTTTTAGGCGGGCTTCAGATTGTTTTTGGGACGTAACATCGGTCATTGTTCCCACATAACCCATGGGATTTCCGAGGGAGTCAAATTCGGGCACGACTTGGCAATACACCCAGATAATGGTGCCCTGGGGATGGCAGAGGCGAAATTCTTGGCGACAAACTTCTCGGTTGACACTTTTTTCGGCCCAGGTGGTCAAAACCCGTTCTCGATCGCCGGGATGGACTAAATCAATCCATTGAATGCCTTGGGCTTTGCGGGCTGTGGTAATGGTGGTAATGCGGGAGTATTCTTCGTTGAAGAAAATACATTTTCCCTGGGCATTAGTACGGAAAATTCCGACCGGGGCGATGCGGGTGAGGGTGGCGTAACGCTGTTCACTATCCTGTAATAGTCGAAAGGCCCGTTGCTGCTCAATAGCCTCTGGTGAGCGATCCCAACGTTCAGCGAGTTGCTGCTCTAGCTGTTGATTTAAGTGTTGTAAAGACCCATACAATTCAGTTTGGTGTACGGCGATCGCCAACTGTTCCGCCAAACGTTCGATAAATTGAGAATCCGACAAAGTCCATCGGCGGGGGCCAGAACACTGATGGCACAGAATTAATCCCCATAATTTCTGGGATTGGGGGGGAAGGAAACGGACAGGAACAACCAAACCAGCTTTTACATTCAATTGTTCTAGTAGTTGGCGATGGCAATCACTCAAGGGGGCTTTACGGATATCTTCCATCGCCGTAATGTAGTCCCAATTACTGTGCTGTCGCTGTTCTAGCCCAAAACAATCATCCTGCCATTGGGCAATGGCCGTTTGCCTACAGGATAATGCCGGATCTACTACAGACTCTGCCACCAGGTTTGCTTGGCCAAGTTCCTGTTTAAACTGATAAATCAGCACTCGATCCACCACGAGGCACCGACGGGCCGTTTCGGCCACCAGATTCAAACTGTCTCGAACATCCCTCCCCTGCCACAGGCGATCGCGGAGATCCAGTAAAACCATGTTTTGGTGTTGGGTAATCTCTAGATCCGCTCGCCATTGGAGATTACTCAGGGCCTGGTTAATGCTGGTGATCAGGGTAGTCGCGGTTAAATCATCTTCGATCAAATAGTCCATTGCCCCCAATTTCAAGGCCCGTATTGCCGTTTTAGCGTCCCCCTGGGGGCCTACCACAATCACCGGCAATTTATTTACCGGGTTAGGGGATTCCTCCAGTAACCGCTCCACAAACTCCAAACCATTACCATCGGGCAAACTCACATTTACCAGGGTTAAAGTCGGAGCGTGGGAGTGCCATAGCTTAAGGCCCTCGGCAAGGGTTGATGCCCCATAGGCTGCATACTTTTGTTTACCGCTGCCATTGTTTAAATAACATTGATAAATCTCACGCACCGGGTTACCGATCTCAGGGCGATCGCCAATCACATTACCAATCAATAAAATGGCGGCTTGCGGGGATACCATGACAAACTCCGAGCGGGGACGAGAAGAGATGAAACCAAGGAATCGTTACGGCCCAAGCCAACATAAACCGAATCCTGGCCAATTTCATTTTAGATAGTGTAGATGGGTAGCAAGTTAAACAAAAAGCCCCATTGTCAAAAGATAGCGGAAAGGAGAGAGAAATAGGGACTGACATCAAGTTGCCTTGGGGCTTTACGAATAGTCTTAATGACACAGAAGTCGCAATTTTCAGGGGCAGCAAAGTAAGCAACAGGCTCAGTGCATGTACGCAGAAATAGGTGGTGATCTGAATGTAGTGATGACACAGAAGCCTTGTATGCTATATGGTGCAGGCTTATATTGCTATCATTAATTTTTGGCAAAGATTCTGGAATTAATAAGGTAATGATGGCACACCTTTTTGGCTATATGTTCTTTTTACTCTCAACTCTTGTTGCTGAGCACCACAAAATATCACAACATTTAAGATCAACAGGACAGGAAAAAGCACTCTAAACTAAGGTGCAAATAAACTCATCTTGTCAAGAATGGCTTCAACAATGGAAAGCAAAAATATAAATGTAAAGATTGCTCTCGC
>JBJOGT010000270.1:0-2643 GCA_046048115.1 Cyanobacteriota bacterium
TAACGGTGCTATCATCTTTTTTATCGACTTTGCTACGGGCTCGGAGAATTACCTGATGGGTATTAAACAAACTTAAATCAGGGGTGTCAAAAAAGTAGACAGTCAATTTTTGGGGGATTAAATCCGACGGTAATAAGGAACGAATCAGCGACCGATGTTCATCAGCTAGCGTCATTTTGATTTCAATACCATCCAGATTTTTAAAATCTTGGTTAGAAATGGCTAGGGTTGTGGTCATTTTTTTGATTTTGGTGACAATAATTGTTTAGGGATTCAGCATTGGAAAAAGTTTAAATTACTCAATATTCAACACAATAGCTGCACTCTCCACCGAGCACAAAAACAAATTAATTTGCTAGGGATTGCCCTTAAATAAAAAATTTGGGTTGCTTTCTGATCAAACCAAACTGAGTAATAATTTGATTTTAAAAAAATAGTGACAATAAAAAAATAAATAAATATCAAGAATCATGTATCGACCGTTACATCTTCCCTCAAGTTTTCTAGATGGAAAGACCCAGGTCCCTAACCCTGCTTAGGGAATTTTGTTCCTGCAGGAGCCTGTAATCGGGTTGCGGTGCGTAAAATTTGCCCTGCTAATATCGCTGCCCCAAAGCCGTTATCAATATTGACCACCCCAATACCCACCGCACAGGAATTGAGCATGGTCAATAGCGGCGCAACACCGCCAAAACTGGCGCCGTAACCAATACTGGTGGGAACCCCGATGACGGGGCAATCCACTAATCCCGCCACCACACTAGGTAAAGCCCCTTCCATGCCCGCTACCACGATCAACACATCCATGGTTTGAATTAAGGCCCGATGACTCAGCAAGCGATGAATGCCTGCAACCCCTACGTCCCAAAGGCGTTCTACCTGAAAACCACACAAAGTGGCGGTAATAGCCGCTTCCTCTGCCACGGGTAAATCCGCTGTGCCCGCACTCAAAATGCCGATGGTTCCCGGATGTTTAATTTGTACGGGATTTTGAACCAAGGCACAAATCCGGGCTTGGGGATAGTAATGCAACAGGGGAATGCGATCGCCGAGGATATCGGCCACATCGGGATCAATGCGGGTGGCCATGACAACGGCATTATGGGCGGCAAGGACGCGGATAATTTGCTCAATTTGGTCGGGGGTTTTCCCCGGTCCCCAAATGACTTCAGGAAAGCCGGTGCGGATTTGCCGTTGGTGATCGACCTTCGCAAAATCATCGATCGCCTCAAAACTGAGGTGTTTTAATTTTTCAAAACCCATTTCTGGGCTAATGTTACCCGTGGCGATCGCCGTTAAGAGGTGTTGCAAAGAATCTGGGGTCATCGGTTAGGGCGAATCAGAAAGTAAGGAACGCACCCGATTAAGGGGCCAATAAATTTTAAAGGCTTTACCCACAATTAATTGACGGGGTAACGGCCCCCAAATATGGGAATCGACGCTGTCATTACGATTATCCCCCAGCACAAAGTAATGATTGAGCGGCACGGTAAAGGGGGGCAGGACGTAATCAGGCGCTTCTTTGAGATAGTCCTCCGCCAAAGGTTGACCGTCAATATAAACCTCTCGGTTCAGCACTTGGATCGTTTCCCCTGGTAACGCAATAATCCGCTTAATGAAATAATCGGCCTCGGGATTTTCCGCTTTGAGGGCTTCCGGGGGGTAAAAAACCACAATATCCAAGCGTTGGGGCACATAATCAGCGCGGGGATGGACAAAAACCCGATCGCCGGGAATTAAGGTGGGGGCCATGGACGGGGTCGGGATCACACAGGGAATAATCTGGCTGTCAACCCATTTGGGCAACAAATTCAGCACTAAACCAGCTCCCAAAATGCCCACAAGGGTCAGGCTCAACCAAGCCTGTTGAAATTTAGGCGGTTTGGGCAAAAAGGTCTGAAAACCGTGGTAAACCGCCAGGATCATCAAAAGGGGATTGAGAAACAAGAGCGGCCAATAAAAAACTTGTAAACGCAGTCCCACCAAACCCAGGGTGAATAGGATCAGACCCACCACAAATTGCTGTTGATAGAAATGCCCCAGCCCCGGTAACACCCGGGTTATCACCACCGCAAACCAGACATTTTTATGGCGACGGGGAATTCTTTCCGGGTAAGCATTGGGATCAGCCGCTACGATACTCAACAAAACGTCTAGCAAACCAAACCCATACAGGGCGATCGCCGCCACGATAAACATTAGGCCGGTGGTGGTGTCGCCTTCGGCACTAAAAATTGACCAAGCGGCGATCGCCAATAACAATCCTTCCGTTAGCAATAAGCCCAGACCTAGGCCCCATTGCCCCGCATAAAATTGCCCCAATCCCGGCCAGAACATCGATAAATTAACCCCCACCCAGGGATCGAGACGGCGATCGGCTTGGGAACCTAGCAGACGGTGATTAGCCACAAAACTTGACCAGGGTTCTATCGGGCAAAAGCATTAGCCTGTTCCGCAAACTTAACATCTAGTTCCGTCAGTCCCCCCGCATCGTGGGTAGTTAAGTCGATGGTGACGCGATTATACACATTAAACCATTCGGGATGGTGCCCCAGCTTTTCCGCCACCAGCGCTAAGCGGGACATAAAGCCAAAGGCTTCATTGAAGTTCCCAAATTGAAATTGTCGATGGAGCTTATTGCCT
>JBJOGT010000271.1:0-4086 GCA_046048115.1 Cyanobacteriota bacterium
CAATTCTCAGCAGCCTATCCATTGATTAGGGGGATGGGGATAATTGGGACTCCCCCAGGTGGCCTTGAACCGTAGAAACTAAGTGATTTGTCCAATGTTCCGCCGTACTGGCACAGGCCGCTTCTACCATAACCCGAATGAGGGGTTCTGTGCCCGAAGCCCGGACTAATACGCGACCGCTTTGACCCATTTGCCTTTCTACGTTGGCGATCGCCGTTTGTAGGGCATCGCAATTTTGCCAATTTAAGCGGCGATCGCGGTCTTCAATGCGAACATTACGAAGAATTTGCGGGTAGGGATGAAAACTTTCATCGAGCAGTTCCGCCAAGGATAGCCCCGATTGCTTAACCAACGCCGTCAGATGCAATGCCGCTTGCACCCCATCTCCGGAATAACTGTGGTGATGACAAATAATATGTCCCGATTGCTCACCGCCTAACATGGCACCGGTATCCCACATTTGGGCTTGAACATGCTGATCACCAACGGCCGTCCGAATCAGCTTGCCCCCAATCTGCTCCCAGGCCCGCTCAAAGGCTAAGTTCGCCATGACAGTGCCCACAATTAAATTATTGGGAAGTTGTTGCCGTTCTTTAAGGGTTTTCCCCCAGAGGTATAGAATGTAATCTCCATCGACGGGTTTACCGTGGGCATCCACCGCCATTACCCGATCCGCATCCCCATCAAAGGCAAAGCCCAAATCCGCCCCACTCTCTTTAACCGCCTGTTGGAGACGGTTTAGATGGGTAGAGCCACAATTAACATTAATTTGACTGCCATCGGCCAGATCATGGAGGGCAATCACATCTGCCCCCAAACGACGAAAAATCTCCGGTGCCAGATTAACCGATGCCCCCCAGGCTAAGTCGAGGATAATTTTTAAACCCCGAAAATCAGTGGGTTGGGGCAAGCTATCCAGCAAAAATTGCTGATAATGCTGAATTTGTTGCTGGGTAATATGGGTTTTTCCCCATTGCAAGTTTTTCCCCTGGGGCGATCGCCCACTGCGTAAACCCGCTTCAATTGCCTGAGCGAGGGGTTTGGAGAGTTTTAACCCCTGCCGGTCAAAAAATTTAATACCATTATCCTCTGGAGGATTGTGACTGGCGGAAATCATAATGCCCCCCATTGCCGCCGTTTCCCGAGCTAAATAGGCCACACAGGGGGTCGGACACAAACCTAATTGCCAAACTTCAACCCCCGCTGCATTAAGTCCAGCAGCCATGGCGTTGGCTAACATATCACTGGAAAGCCGGGAATCCTGACCAATAACCACTGGCCCTGGGGACTCAGCATTGGCCTGTAAAACTTGACCAGACCATACCCCTAATTCCAGAGCTAGCGGTGCTGTGAGTAACTCTCCCACCTTTCCCCGAATGCCATCGGTTCCAAATAGCGGCGATTTGGGAAGATTAAGCCCCAATTCCCTGCCTGAGACAATCCCTGGCAATCCAGAAGCAGCACTGCGACTGTTGACCACAGAAGCAACCATTTTGATACATCCTCACACAAATCTTCACCCTAAGATAGCGTCTTTCGGGTCAAATCTGTGATCAACGGATTCTAGAATTCACGAACATGGGGTTTTCCGTCAATCAATTCCCCGACCAAAACCACATCCGCAACCCCGACAAATAGGCCATTTTCGAGCACACCGGGTAAATTATTGATGGTTTTTTCCAAACCCGCCGGGTCGGGAATAGCGTCAAATTTAACATCAATCACTAAATTCCCTTGATCCGTAACCACCGGCCCTGCTTTTTTAACCCCCATCCGTAGTTCCGGTTTACCTCCCAATGTTGCCAATGCCCGCATTACAGGGGTCAGGGCCATGGGAATAACTTCTACAGGTAAAAGAAAGGTAGACCCCAATTGATCAACCAGTTTGCCGCTGTCAACTACCACCAAAAAACTTTCAGCTAAGGCATCGACAATCTTTTCCCGGGTATGGGCTGCACCGCCCCCTTTAATTAAATTTTTCTGGGGATCAACTTCGTCAGCGCCATCAATGGCAATGTCAATGCGATCCACCACATCCAGGGTAGTCAGGGGAATTCCATAGCGGCGGGCTAACACTTCTGCCTGGAAAGAAGTCGGAATACCCAGCACATTGGTTAATTCTCCTTTTTTAAGGCGATCGCCAATAAATTCCAAGGCATAGGCCGTCGTTGACCCTGTCCCCAAACCCACAATGGAATCAGACTGAACCCGGTCTGCGGCAGCCCGACCCACGGCTTGTTTCATTAACACAATAGGATCCAAGTCACCCATGAAAATAACTCCTCAGTGATTAAGCGGCGAATAAATAACAAAAACGTTTAACAGTCAGTGGACAGGGCAGGCGGCGAACTGTGGTGATTAGTTGTTGGCTGCGGTCAGTTTTTCTTTTAACTGAGCCAACTGATCTGCCCAACGGGGATCGGGTTGGAATCCTTCGGCAGCCCCCGCACTGGTAACAGCAGGAGTTTTCCCCTTGCCCCCCCGTTTTTTATCACTGCGGGGTTGCTTAATTACTTTCTCCGGGGTCGGTGTTTCTCCTACGCTTGACCCCTCCTCTTCTTCTTTCGTCCGGGGATTGGCTTTCTCGATTTTTAACGGATTATCCATAAAAGATTGACCGTTATACTTTTCAATGAATTCATCCGCCGCTTCATCCGTAGATACTGTCACGAAGGCAAAACCACGACACTTACCCGTTTTACGGTCTTTGATAACCTTAGTGGAAACAACGGCATTTGCTTCTGCAAAAATTTCTTGCAATGCTTCACGCTCAATGGATTCTTTCGGTAAATTACCAACATAGAGACGGACAGACATACTCTAAATACCTCCGGGGATACTGCTGTAAGGGAAAATTGGGGGGCTAACATAGGCTGCCAAATCTGGCGGAGCTTGAAATTTACCCATAAAAACTCGGCGCACCGGACTGTAAACCCTAACGCCCAATGCTTTTGGTTACTTTTCTTAATATTATCGGCTATTGTCGCCAAAATAAAACAGTCCGAGCTAACACCGTAAAATTTTAAGTCTGTCTCGTCCCAAAGCCGTTTTGGATCGAGAGAAAGATTTACCTTTGCTATCTGACCAAATTATTGCGGGTTGCCTCAACAGTGGCAGATCATCAAGCTAACTCTGGCAGCAACATAACGACTTAACTTCCATTACCCAATTTGGATCTGGCCTAATTCCGATAACTTTATTCTCATTGTCTGTGAAATCTTTCTCCAGCATCTCCTTTGTTGTCTGTTTGTTGTTTGCCTCGGTGGGTTGGGATGATGTGCGCATTGGGGCTCAGACCCTTTGCCCGATAAGCCCTAAAGACAAAATCCGTATAAATACAGAAAAAAGCGTTATGTTCGGCTTGAGCTTTTTTTTAAAGAAACCCTTGTTAAAACGGACGATATGTGCAGTGAGTGGGGTTGGACGGTCATTGGTTTCTATTCCTTTACCCATTCGTCCCTTCCCCAGGGCAAACTGTCACTCAGGCGAAATCTGTATAGCCAAATACTGCCAACTTCGTCAACACTTTGTTACGTTTATTTACAATAAAGGGTAATCATTTTGGAGGACACTCTATGAATTCCCAGTCTTTCGAGCTTACGATGGAACAACAATTTGAGTTTCGGCGGATGCAGGACGCTACGGCGGATATCAGTCGGGAGCAAGCATTGGAGTTATTGGTGCAAGCTTCCCGTCTGCTGATGATCAAATCCAATGTTGTTCGGGATTTAATGCGGCAAGCGCCCCTTGAACCTTTGGGTTAAGGACTGTGTTTCCCGTGCGGCTTCCATTCAATCTAGTTAAAGGAGTGAAATACCCATGATGAATAACGACGCTTTCAATCTATCGATGGAGCAAAAATTTCAATTGCAATGCCTGCAACAGGAATACCAAAGCCTGGATCGGGAACAAACGGTTAATTTTTTATTAGAGACCATGCAGCAGATTATGGTTCGGGATAATTTAATTCGTGATTTGATGAAGAAGTCACTCTTTTCCTAGGTTAGGTCGGTTATGTTGCCTCAGTAATCATAGGTTGAATCTTGATCTCTTGTTTTTCTTGACAGTCTTAACCAGGAATGTGTA
>JBJOGT010000272.1:0-4941 GCA_046048115.1 Cyanobacteriota bacterium
TGGATAGTATCCAAGTTGGTTTTTCCCACTTAAATAAATCTAATTTCATACGTCATAGCTCAGCGATTATATATAAATTGCAAGGAGGGATAAGTAAAAGGATTATTTCGCCGGTAGTGACAAATTTGGGCAAAACAAACCGGGATTTTGGCGCACCTTGGGCAGCCCTAACACAATCAATAACAGTAACGTGCGGCTACAGGTTAACGCTGTAAATAAGCTGACCAAGACCCCGATCGCCAAGGTGAGGGCAAAGCCTTTGACCAAGCCCGAGCCAAACCAGAAGAGGGCAGCACAGGCAATCAAGGTGGTGACATTACTGTCCAAAATACTGGAAAACGCCCGGAAAAAGCCCCCTTCCACCGACCGATACAGGGTATTGCCCCCCCGTAACTCCTCCCGAGTCCGCTCAAAAATTAACACGTTAGCGTCTACCGCCATCCCAATACTAAGAATGAATCCCGCAATCCCCGGCAAGGTTAACGTTACCCCCACCAACGCAAAGGCCGCTAGGGTAAGCAACGTATAAATCACCAGGGACACATCCGCCACTATGCCCGGTAAACGGTAGTAAATGGCCATAAAAGCCAAGACTAGGACTAACCCCGCTACCCCGGCGATGATGCTGCGACGAATACTCTCTTGGCCCAACGTCGCCCCCACCGTGCGGTTTTCCACCACTTTCACCGGAAATGGTAACGATCCCCCCCGCAATTGCACCGCCAAATCCGTCGCTGAATCAATGTCAAAATTCCCGGTAATCACCGCTGAACCGCCGGTAATGCCCGTATTGGCAAATTCCACCCCCACCACCGGCGCACTGATCAAATTATCGTCCAGAAAAATGCCCAAGCTGCGCCCCGTTCCCGCAACGGCCTGGGTTAATGCCGCAAACTTTTTGCCCCCCTCTTCATCAAAGCGCAGGGCCACTTCCCAACCCGTTCCCGCTTGGTTCGGACTGGGGCGGGCATCGTCTAACATTTTCCCCGTTAACCCCACCGGCTCAAACAGTTTCAACAACGCCTGATTGGATTCCTGGCGATCGCCGAGAAGCGTTTGAATTTGCTCTAAGTTATCCGGGGTATTTCCCGCCTGACGTAGAGCCGCAATTTCGGCATCAATTTGACGTTTAATGCTGTATTCCGCTTGAAACTCCCCTTCCGTACCCGGTTTTTGTTGCTGAAACTCTAACTGGGCCGTTCCGCCTAAAATCCGTTCTGCCTGGCCCGGATCCGTCACCCCCGGCAGTTGCACCACCACCTGATCTTCCCCCGCCGTTTGCACCAACGGTTCTGACACCCCCAAGGCATTGATCCGATTTTCAATCACCGTTTTGACCGCAATCAAGCTTTCATTGGTAATGGTTTTAATTTCCTCTGTGGGTTGCACCTCAATGGTTAGCTGTGCCCCTCCCCGCAAATCAAGACCCAATTGCAGCGGCAGTCGGTATAATACCAAACTCGCACCAATGACCAGTAACACAATTAATAGCAGTAGCCAACGCAGTCTTTGCATGGGAAGGGAAAGTGGAGAACAGTCTTAGATTTTAACGCGACCAGTGTACCCCTTTATGATGGCCCTGCTGGGAATCTTGCCGCACTTTTCCCTGGGTTCCGCCCTAACCAACGTTAACAGAGATGTTATTCTAGAAAGCCTATGGCTAAGGATCAAGAACGAATTAAAATTATTAGCGACAACCGCCAAGCCCGCTTTCTGTATGAGATTTTAGAAACCTACGAAGTCGGTATCGAACTCAAAGGAACAGAGGTTAAATCGGTGCGTGCCGGAAAAGTAAACCTGCGGGATGGCTTTGCTACGCTGCGGGATGGGGAAGTGTGGCTGATGAATGTTCATATTTCCCCCTACGAAAAAAGCAGTCAATTTTTCAACCACGAACCCCGCCGCAACCGTCGTTTGTTGATGCACAATTGGGAAATTCGCAAGTTGATTGGTCAAGTGGAGCAAAAGGGGTTAACCCTGGTGCCCCTGAAAATGTATCTCAAAGGCAGTTGGGTTAAACTCACCCTGGGTCTGGGTAAGGGTAAAAAGCTCCACGATAAGCGAGAAACCCTCAAACGTCGTCAGGATGACCGAGATATTGCCCGGGCCATCAAACGCTATTAAATTGATTAAATTCGGGGCAGTGATCTGAATGCGGTGATGAGACAAAAGCCTTGTCTGCCATAGAACGTGCACTTATACTTTTGTCATTAATTTTTGACGAAGATTTTAGAGGGCACATTTTTTTGGCTATATGCTCTTTTTGCCCTCAACGCTTATTACCGAGCACCACAAAATATCACAACATTTAACGTCACCAGAAAACCAACAAATAGAAAGACTGAGTTTACAAAGGGCAATGGATGGTTTGGATCGCTCGCGCATAGCAAATCAGAGGGTCAAGCACTCCGACTTTTTGTATCACTCCGCATCTTCCTCCAGCTTGTCAATGGGTGACTCCTATTAGATTTTCCCTATTTTTCTGGGATTTTTTCGGACGGGAGTTTGAAATAGACGAAGTAACGACAGCTTTGTAATAGACTAAGTAAGGTCTGTTAGTAATCAATAATGTCCCCCTGGGATAGCATTTCAAGGAGAAAACAATGTCTGCCCAATCCGCCGTCGGTTCCATCGAGACGAAAGGTTTTCCCGGTATTTTGGCCGCTGCTGATGCCATGGTAAAGGCCGGTCGGATTACCATTGTTGGTTATATTCGGGCAGGGAGTGCAAGGTTTACCCTTAATATTCGTGGAGATGTCCAAGAGGTTAAAACAGCTATGGCTGCGGGGATTGATGCCATTAACCGCACCGAGGGGGCTGACGTAGAAACCTGGGTGATTATCCCCCGTCCCCACGAAAATGTTGTCGCTGTATTGCCGATTGATTTCAGTGAAGCCGTTGAACCTTTCCGTCAAGCGGCAGAGGGATTAGTCCGTCGATAATTTTTCCCATAGAATCATGGATATTACCGAAGAGTATCTCGACGTTTTTCAAGGTTTAGAACGTCCAATCGTAGCCTATTATCGCCAGCATTCCCAACTGATCGATGCTGAAGTAGTAACAGCTATCACCTGGTTGATCAGAGTTTATAATGCCGAAGTTAGGGAAAAGACCGCGCCTCTCCACTTACCCAATGGAATGGCTGGGGATGTAGTCCAAGCCGTGCAGCCTGTTTGTGAGTGGTACTTAGGGCGGGGCCAAAAGCCGCCAACCTCTTCTTCCAAAAATGGCTGGGTTCAAAAACTGTTTTCTTTTAGTAAAAGCGAAACCCAGCCCAGAATCATTACGACTTCCGAGTTACTGAATTGCCTCAGACGCATTCAGTCGTCCATAAAATTCTGGACGAAGCAACGCGGCAGACAGGGTTATCTTAACTACGTCAGCAGTTTTATCCCCTAGGGGCGATCGCCGTTTAGATCGCCGTTTAGCTGGATGTTAACCAAAACTTGGCAATGTAGCCTAGGGCTTTCACCCCATCCCGCCAATTAATCTTTTTCCCTTCGGCAAAGGTACGGCCATAGTAAGAAACTCCCACTTCGTAAATGCGCCATCGACGCGGCGATCGGGTCACCTTCATCGTGAATTCCACCTCAAAGCCAAAGTCATTACAGGTGAGGCGTAAATCTTCCAGTACTTCCCGCCGGAACATTTTATAACAAACTTCAATATCACTCAGATTAATATTACAAATCAGGTCAATCAAACTTGTAATGAGTTTATTGCCCAAATAATGATGAAAATAAAGTACCCGATGGGGATTGCCATAAAACCGTGACCCAAACACCACATCGGCCCAATCCTCCTCAATCAAGCGCCACATCGATCGCCAATCCCGGGGATCATATTCTAAATCAGCATCTTGAATAATCAACACATCCCCCGTCGCCGCCGCAAACGCCGTTTTTAAAGCGCCCCCCTTGCCTTGGTTTTGGCGATGAAAAATAACTTTAACGTCCCAGGGAACGGAGGTGGATTCTGGGATTGTTTCCATCGCCAACGGTTGATAGCAAAAGGTTTGATCTTGATTCAAATAAGCACAAACCGGATGCTGTTCCGGGTCACCAAAGGTATCCACCAACCATTCCCGCGTCCCATCTCGGGAACCATCGTCCACCATGACAATTTCCTTGGGAATATCTGGCAATACCCCAGTAATCTTTTTAAGAATTTTCTCCAGGGTCTGGATTTCGTTATAGACCGGAATAATGACCGAAAGCTTCATTGGAATGGGGGAAGAAAATAGGGGCAGATGGTAACGCCTTAAGAGTTATATCATTTTGAGAGGGGGTCTCTGTTGATGGGATAGAGTAAAAACCCTAATGAGAGACGAAATTTGCCTGGCTAAGGAAGCTGATTTAAAAGAATGCAATTTATTGATTACGCAGAAATTGAGGTACAAGGGGGCAAGGGCGGCGATGGCATGGTGTCCTTTCGGCGAGAAAAATATGTGCCAGCGGGGGGACCATCGGGGGGCAATGGTGGTCGGGGCGGATCGGTGATTTTTGAAGCGGATCAAAATCTCCAAACTCTGTTAGATTTCCGCTATGCACGGTTATTTAAAGCCGATGACGGTAAACGGGGCGGCTCCAATAATTGCACCGGGGCCAATGGCAAGGATGTGATTGTGCCAGTTCCCTGCGGCACCATGGTCTACGATATCGAGGCGGATGGTCTATTGGGGGATTTAGTCAGCCACGGCCAGCAACTTTGTGTGGCGGCGGGGGGCAAAGGCGGCCTGGGAAATCAACATTTTTTGAGTAATCGCAATCGCGCTCCGGAATATGCCTTGCCGGGGCTAGAGGGGGAACAACGACAATTGCGGTTGGAATTAAAATTGCTGGCAGAGGTGGGCATTATTGGTTTACCTAACGCGGGAAAATCCACCTTAATTGCGGCTTTGTCCGCCGCCCGCCCCAAAATCGCCGATTATCCCTTCACAAC
>JBJOGT010000273.1:0-3227 GCA_046048115.1 Cyanobacteriota bacterium
GATTGCGCTAATAATAATTCCCGCGCTGCCTGATTTAAGGCCCGTTCTTCCAGTTTATCCGCCGCTTCCCGGTGGCTCAGTTCAATCATCCGTTCCGCTGCTTTATGCAAATGGGGATAAATCCAAGCATTGGTTTCATTAAGCCAATATTCATGGAAGCCCTTATAACCCCAACTGGATTGGGAGGGACGGCACACCTGTTGGGTAGGATTGGTGCGGAGATAGTCTGCCAAGTGGGTCATCTCGAAGGTGTCTTGATCAAACCAAGCTTTGCGGAAAAGATAGTCAATGAACCACGGCCCTTCATACCACCAATGCCCAAATAATTCCGCATCGTAGGGGGAAACCACCAAGGGGGGACGCTGCATCATACTGGCTAAATGCCCCACCTGTTGTTGGCGGTTATACATAAAATTGGCGGCATGTTCCGCAGCTTTTTCCTTGGCCCAGTAGGGATCATACAGGGATTTTTCCGACAGCCCCCCATCCCGACTAGTGATTTTGTGATACTTAATGCCAATATTTTTCCGTTGGCCGTTGGGCATGATGTACGGCTTGATGTATTCATATTCCGCTTCCCAGCCCAAATCTTTGTAAAATTCCCGATAAACCGGATCGCCGGGGTAGCCCACCTGGGAAGACCACACCTGTTGGGAAGATTCATGATCCCGTCCAAAGGCCGCCACCCCCGTTTCTGTGAAGATCGGTGCATAGGTGCCAAAGCGAGGCCGGGGCCGGGCGTATAGAATACCATGGCCATCCACTAGGAAATAGCGCAACCCCGCATCGGCCAGCATCCGCTCTACCCCTTCGTAATAGGCGCACTCCGGTAACCAAATGCCCTTCGGCGATCGCCCGAAATTCTCTTCGTAATGCTCACAGGCGACTTTGATTTGTGACCACACCGCCTGGGGATACATTTTCATTAAGGGAAAATAACCATGGGTGGCGCCGCAAGTAATAATTTCTAAATTATTGCTGTCTTGGAATTGTTTAAACGCTGTCACCAAATCCCCGTCATAGCGTTCCCAGGTTTCCCGAATCTGGGCAAATTCCTGGGCGTAATATTTGGCTAAATATTGAACATGACCGTGGTGCTCATTGTGAATAATTTCTTTTTCCAGTAATTCTTGCAGCAGCGATAAATGGGCTTCGTAGCGTTTTTGCAACAGGGGGTCCCGGAGCATGGAAACCAGGGGTGGCGTCATGCTCATGGTAATTTTGAAATCCACCCCATCCCGCTTTAACCCTTCAAAAACATGGATCAGCGGCACGTAGGTCTCTGTAATGGCTTCGTATAACCATTCCTCCTCTAAGACATAATCACTTTCAGGATGCCGCACGAAGGGAAGATGGGCGTGGAGGACGAGGGCAACATAGCCAAGAGCCATGGGAGTTACACACCAAGTGAGGAATAGTACAAAGTCAACCGCTAACTTATGGCTAATCTTATCAAAATCTGTGCCCAAAAAATCCCTGAAATTCACCAAGAGAATCAGTACATTCTATGGCTTTTTAACCAGGGTGACTTTTTATAAGATTAGATCAAATAACCCAAGATGACATTGTCAATCCGGACAGGTCAAAATTAAGCCATTGATTCCCCACCCTTGACTTCTATGACTTCTCCTCCCCTCACCCTCCTTTGGCATCGCCGCGATCTGCGTTTGAGTGACCATGCTGCGTTGGGACTAGCCTGCCAAAAAACAGTCAAAATTGTGGGTGTCTTTTGTTTAGATAGTAAAATTCTCCAAGCCCCGGCCATGGCCCCAGCGCGGGTGGCCTATCTCTTGGGCTGCTTAACCGCGTTGCAGGATCGTTACCAAAGCCTCGGTAGTCAATTACTGATTTTCAACCACGATCCCGTTGACCTGATTCCCCGCTTAGCCCAGATTTTACAAGCGAAAACCGTTACCTGGGCCCTGGACACAGAACCCTATGCCCAACGACGGGATATGCAAGTGGCCCAAGCTTTAAGGGACAGCGGCATTGCCGTGGTGACGGAATGGGATCAACTCCTACACCATCCAGGGGCCGTGCTAACGAAAACCGGTCATCCTTACACAGTCTATGGCCCTTTTTGGAAAAACTGGTCCCAATTACCGAAAGCGGCGGTGGTACCCACTCCCCAAGCGCTCCTCGGATTGGATTCAACCGAATACGACAGTTTACAACCCCTCAAGCCGATCGCCATTCCCTCTCTACAAAATCTAGGCTTTAGCTGGGATCAGCCTTTACCGTTAGAACCTGGGGAAACGGCGGCCCAAACCCAATTAACTTGGTTTGTAGATCAGGCCTTGCCAGACTATCAGCGAAATCGTAATTTCCCAGCCCTGGCTGGTACGTCTCAACTGAGTGCGGCATTAAAATTTGGGGTTATTTCCGTTAGAACCCTTTGGCAAGCCACAGTGGAGGCCATGGATCATAGCCGCAGCGACGAGGAACGGGAGAGTATTCAAACCTGGCAACAGGAATTGGCCTGGCGAGAATTTTATCAACATTGTCTTTACTCTTTTCCCGAATTAGCCAATGGTCCTTACCGTGAACCGTTTAAGTACTTTCCCTGGGAAAACAACGAGGCCCATTTTCAGGCTTGGTGTGAGGGCAAAACCGGCTATCCCATTATTGATGCGGCGATGCGGCAACTGAACCAAACCGGCTGGATGCATAACCGCTGTCGGATGATTGTGGCCAGTTTCTTAACGAAAGATCTCATTTTGAATTGGCAACGGGGGGAATTGTATTTTATGCAAACCCTCTACGATGGCGATCTGGCAGCTAATAACGGCGGTTGGCAGTGGAGTGCGTCCAGTGGCATGGACCCCAAACCCCTACGAATTTTTAATCCCTATACCCAGGCCCAAAAGTTTGATCCCGAAGGGGACTATATCCGCACTTGGTTACCGGAATTGGCCAGTTTTGACACAGAAGATTTACTCACCGGCAAACTAACCCCGATGGAACGGCGATCGGTCAATTATCCCGACCCAATTGTGGATCATGGCGTTCAACAACGGGAATTTAAACGGCGTTATCAGTTGGTCAAATAGGGGGACTGAAACGGCGATCTTGCAAAGATACGTAATTCGACCTTGCTCAGTAACCGCTACGCGGTGCGCCAATGAATAAAATTGCCATTGAACCATTGAAAATCCCTAGGGTAAAGGAGTCAAACTGTTGTTGATTCATTACCCTTTTTGGGGTGTAAACTGACCCAAGGCCCTGAC
>JBJOGT010000274.1:0-4850 GCA_046048115.1 Cyanobacteriota bacterium
GGTTCACCGGGAAATCGCCCATCATCGGGGCTATGGTCTCTGTGTCGATTCCCTCCATCCCCATTCCCAAGTCCGTTTCAACCCAGACCAGTGGCAAGATTGCCTGATTATTATTGACGAAGTTGAACAAGTTCTGTGGCACACCCTCAATGCTGAAACCTGCCGCCATCACCGGGTTGCCATTTTACGCAGTTTGAAACAACTGTTACAAAATTCCCTAGGGGGAGACGGTCAACTTTATGTGGCCGATGCCGATCTCACCGACGTATCCCTGGACTATTTAATCGCCCTCAGTGGTATTCCCCTCCAACCCTACGTCATCCGTAACCAATGGCAACCAGGGGAAACTGAGGCTTGGCCGATTTATCATTTCAGCGAAAATGACCCCAAGCATTTAGTTAAACATCTACTCAATCACATCCGAGAAGGGGGCAAACCCTTTGTCTGCCTATCAGCCCAAAAACTCTCCAGTGCCTGGGGAACCCGCAATTTAGAAGCGTATTTGCATAAGCAATTTCCTGAGCATCGAATCCTCCGCCTGGATGCCGAATCCTTAGCCGATCCCCACCATCCTGCCCACGGTAGCCTGACCCAACTCAATCAGGTTCTACAAAACTACGACATTGTCCTCGCCAGTCCAGCGGTGGAAACGGGGGTCAGTATTGATCTCAAAAACCATTTCACCTCAGTGTGGGGCATTGCCCAGGGGGTACAAACCGCCACTTCGGTCTGCCAATCCCTGGGACGTATTCGGGCGAATGTGCCGCGCTATCTTTGGGTGGCGGGTTATGGGTTTAATCAGGTGGGCAATGGGGCCATGTCGATTCCCAAATTATTGAATGCGGGGCACCGCCTCACAGAGTTAAATATCCGGCTGTTACAACAATCGGATTTGGATAATTTGGATGATTGGGATACGGGCTTTCAAGCGGAATCTCTGTTGTGCTGGGCCAAAATGGCTGTGCGGGTGAATGGGGCCATGCTCCATTATCGGGAGTCGGTTTTGGGTTTGTTACAACAGGAAGGGCATCGGTTACTAGGTCGCCCCCCTAAACTGCCCCAACCCCCCATCCCCGATCCCAATTTTCCCGTCAGCACCGTTGCCCCCCAACCCCTACGGGAAGCCATTGAAGCGGTGCGGGAACAGAATTATCAAGCTGATTGCGAGGCGATCGCCACCTGTTCCCTGGTAAACGAAGACGAATATCAAACCCTGAAAAAACGATTAGTCAAAAATAGTCAAGAACGCCGACAAATTCGTAAATATGAATTAACAGAGCGGTACGGTATTGCTGTCACCCCTGAATTAGTGCAAAAAGATGACCAAGGCTGGTATCAAAAACTGCGCCACCATTATTTCCTCACGGTAGGTCGTCCCTTCTTGGCTGATCGGGATGCTAAGATTGCCCGGTTACTCCTTAACCAGGGCCAGGGGAGTTTATTTTTGCCCGATTTTAACGGGTCTCAATTGGGGGCTGTCATTGGTACTTACGACATTATCGGCATCCCCGTTTTAATCAATTATCCCCAGCGGGAATTGTGTCCCCTCGATTCTGACCTGGTAGCCCTCGCTGAACTGGCGATCGCCCATCGGAACGATATTAAAACCATTGTGGGCATTGGATTAGCTCAAAATGCCAGTCCGATTACCATTCTGCGCCGTTTTTTAGACAAGCTAGGGTTTGGCTTAGGGCTGATTAAAACCAAAACAGTCAACAAAAAACGGGTGCGGGTCTATCAAATTAATTGCCCCCAGGATGAACGGGAGCAAATCTTCCATGCCTGGTTACAGCGCGATCGCCAACGACCGGGCAGTTCTGAACAATGGATGGCGGACTATTGGCAGAAAGTACGGGGAGAAGAGCCAGACCCCGCTCACCCCCAACCGTTTGTCCAACTCAGCCTAGATTTTTGATCCAGGAAGCAAAGGGGCTTAGGTCAGCCGTTGATAGGCCTGGACTAACCCGTGGCTATCCCCCACATTACCGGGAAATAGCACCACCGGTAGGGAAGGAAAACGGGGATGATCCGGGGCAGTTGTCACCACGGAACAACCGGGAATAATTTGCCCTAAAAGACGCACAGCGGTTAACTTTAAACCCACGCTTAAAACGTCATTGGAGGTAATACCACCTTTACTGATTAAAAAGCCAATGTTGGTGGGTAATTGCTGCACAATTTGCATTAACAGTTGGGAAACTTGCACCCCAAAATTGAGGCGGGCTGGGATGGAGGGGAAGGCCAATTCCTGGCGACTGGTGTAGATAACCGGGGTTCGGCCCTGGGCGCGAATGTCATCAATGTTTTGTAACGTTTGCTGGATAATTTCCCCCGCTGTTTGGGGCTGATCCCGTAATTGTTCTACGGGGATTTCGATACCTTGCACCGTGGATAGTTTTAACAATTCAGTTAATTGTTCGGTGGTTTTACGCACATGGGAACCGACCACGATCACACCGGGTTGATGGGTGGGTTTATACGTAGCAAAAGCCGTTGGAGCAACGGGTTGGGCTCCAAGATTAGCCAGGGAGGTCAAAATGCTGGCCGCACTGCGGAGTAAAAAATGTTTGCCTTGATTGCTGACACTTAACAGACCTTGGGCCAGGCGATCGAAATCAGCTTGGTTTTCACCGTCCACCACCACGCATTGATTGTGGCTAAATTGTTGCAAACGGATCTCTAAATTGCGTTTGGCGGCGGGCTGTAAATCGGCTAGGGTGATGCGTTCTACGTCTGAGGCGACAATGGTTCCTTGGGTTTTTTCCGCCACATAATCGGGTAAATAACTATGACGATAACCAAACACTGAATCCTTGGCGAATTCCGTTTCTCCCACCGGCACCGGCTCACCGTTCACGATTAAGTAATGCACACTATCCCGGGTAATGCGTCCCCCTTCAAAAAAGGCCGGTACGAGAAAATGGGCGTCAAATGGCCCCATTTCTTGGTTAATCACATCGGTTTCTAGGGGATAATGCCCCCGTAGGGTGGAATCAGACCGGCTCACCACGAGGTAATGCTCAATCTTTTCAGCGGCGATCGCCTGTTTGAGGTTGTGACAAATTTCCCGTGTGACCTGGGCGGCTTGGTCGGGGGGCAAAGCGCGGGTATTGCTGAGGATAAAAAAAATGGGGACTGAATCCCTTAATCCCTGGCGGAGGGTGGCCAGATCCCACTGCATCAACAGCAAACAACTATGGACTGTTTGGGAACCGGTGGGATCGTCATCGATCACAATGATTTTGGTGAGATCAGTCATGGAATAGGCCAGGAATTTGACGGCAAAACGTCGGACAATGATCTCCATCCTAGGGGAGTGGGGGGCGTTCAGTCACAGTTGAGTTGGGTATATTGTCTAAACAGTTAACAATGCCGCCTTTTATAATGGTTGAACGGTGGCGATACTCTCCCAAAGATTCGCTATGCCCTGGGATGTCTTAGCAAAAACATGACAGCAAAACCCATTACTGCTTTTTTCTGGAGAAAATCCCCCCCTTTTAGTTGGTCAGTAATCGCCATCGTCATCATCACGACAGCGGTATTAACGGGCATTGTCACACGGGATGTCAAAAAAAGTGCCTTGTATGCCCTTGCCTCCTTACCGGGGCTGATATTGGCGGAACGATGGCGAGTCAATCGATCCCAACAGCAACAATCCCAGTGGCAATCTTCTTTGCAGGAAACGATTCACCACCAAGAAATGCGTCTCTTGGAGTTAGAACATTATGAAGCACAGCTTAATCAGGCGATCGCCGTTGCCCAACAAATGAACCAGAGCCTACAGTGCGATAATCAAACCTTAAAATCCGAGCGATTTTTACTGGGGCAACAAATTTCGGGACTGAAGCAGCGGTGGGATAAACTCAGCATCCAATTTGCCTCCCTCCAACCCCAAAAACAACAATTGGAGCAGGAGTTGGCGACCCTGACCCAAGCCCTCCAACAAGGCGATCGCCATAAGCAGACCATTGAAAAAAACTTACGGGACAGTTCCCAGCAGTTACAACAAATTGAACACAGTTGCCACGCCATTCAGGGGGAATTGAGCCATCTTTCCCAGGCCGTTCTTGACAAACAACAGCAGTACCAGATCCTTAAGGAGACCTTGGCCGGTCTAGAAAGTCACTGCCAGACCTTACAAGAGCGCCAAGCCAGCTTAACCGACCAAGAATTCCGACTGGTGAATCATATCCAAAGTCTTGAAACGCAACGGGTCAACATTGGTCATACCCATGATCGCCTAGCCACCACAGTCAAGGAACTCCAGGCTCAAAAACAAACCCTGACCCAAGAAATTGGGGAACAAGAACGACAAAAAAGGGATTTGGAAAGCTGTTTGACCTATCTCCGCCATGAATATGACCAGATCCAAGGGGAAATCGCTGAAATGAGCAGTCAATGCTTGGAACACACCACAGCGGATCTCTGCGGGTTCGATGAGCAATTAACCCCATCTGGGCTAAGCTAGGAGCGGTAATTGCCCCTATTTCCCATGACGAAGATTTTATTAACCGGAGCAGATGGCCAAGTCGGTCAAGAATTACGCCACACCCTAGGAACCCTCGGCACAGTTCAAACCACCACACGACAAACGTTAGATTTAAGCCAACCAGAGACGATCGCCCCTACGGTCAAAGCCTTTAGTCCCGATATTATCGTCAATGCGGCAGCCTATACGGCGGTGGACAAGGCCGAAGGTGACGGCGATCTTGCCCAACAAATCAACGGCCATGCACCTAAAATTTTGGCCGAGGCAGCCCAGGGGATGGGAGCTTATTTGATTCATCTTTCCACGGATTACGTCTTTGACGGTCGCCAAAGTTCCCCCTATCAAACCACAGACCCCACCC
>JBJOGT010000275.1:0-8272 GCA_046048115.1 Cyanobacteriota bacterium
GGATAATTGACA
Organism: Cyanobacteriota bacterium; assembly: GCA_046048115.1. Lineage (GTDB taxonomy): Bacteria > Cyanobacteriota > Cyanobacteriia > Cyanobacteriales > Microcystaceae > Synechocystis. The sequence continues at coordinate 13 of JBJOGT010000275.1, forward strand.
CTAAGTAAAAACTCATTTTAGCTTTATTCTGTAAGCTTTACAGCTTACCACTACTTTCAAATCACTACCAAAAAATAATCACTAATCTTGTTCAAAACCATGAATGTCATTGTCGATTTATGCGTGGTGCCCCTGGGGGTCGGTGTCTCTGTTAGTCAATATGTGGCCGCCTGCCAAACTGTTTTACAAGAAGCCGGTTTAAACCATACCATGCACGCCTACGGCACCAACATTGAAGGGGAGTGGGACGAAGTGTTTGCTGCCGTTAAACGATGCCATGAAGTGATTCATAAACTCGGCGCTCCCCGGATCACGTCTAGTATGCGTTTTGGCACCCGCACCGATCGCCAACAATCGATGGATGAGAAGGTTAAAAGTGTGGAAAACTTGTTGGCAAATTCCTGACCACTACGGTTGGGAAGAAGCACTTTCTTGGCACATTTGGATGTCAGTTAATATGCTCTTTGTTATGGATTGGGGGTTTTAGTCATTGGGATAAAGGCCCAAACGACCATTTTTGGTTATCCAAAAGAGAAGATTGCCAAGTCGCGGCTCTTAGTTACTTTGTTCTTTTTGTGCGCGGAATATGAAATCATAGCCTCTGACATGTCTGGGTATTTAACCTCAAAGTAATGGCTGTGCCACTTGCCAAGCGGGAATGAGTTTGCCTTGCATCAACAGGGCGATCGCCTGGAGTGCTTGAATTTCCTCGCTGTCGGGGGCTAGTTGTAAAGCCGGTTGTAAAGCTTGTTCCCCGTTGTGACCCTGCCAATCATAGAGATAGACAAAGGCAAGATAGGCATGGGCATAGGCATTTTGGGGATCGAGTTGGACTAAATTGTGCAAGGCGGCGATCGCCGTTTGGGGATTTTCTTGTAATACACGGGACAACACTTGGGCATAGGCAAGGGGCAGGGGATTAACAGGATTTTGGCTGAGGCGATAGGTTAAACTTGCGTCTGCTTGCTTGAGGTAATCGTGGCGGGGATCATACAAATTAAGGCGATCGACCTGGGCAAATACGGGATCTAAGCCCTTGGGGCCTTGGCGCAGATTTTGGGAGAGGTGAAACAGTTGGCTGACGTAATCCACCGGGGGGGCAGGTTGGGGCGGTTGGCTGGGATCTAAGCGAATGGTAACCGGGGGAATGGGTAACGGTTGGGCGGTTTGGGCTTGGGGATCTAACCATTGGGCTTGTAACCGATACTCGCCGGGAAGTAAGTCGGAACCAGGCACCATAGCGGTGCGTTCGGTGACTTCAATGCCTTGGGCTACCCTATCGGACGGCAACAACAATTCCCCTAAACCGATGGCGTGATCATGGAACCAAACCTGGGTGGGATCAGCCATATTTTGCCAGGTTAATAACAAGATTCCTTGGCTTAAACTTTCTCCCTTCCCCGTCCATTGGTAGGTAATCGGGATGGGTTGACCGGAGGGCGCAACGGGGGGCACGACAATCTCGGTTAATTGGGGTAAGGGATTGTTAGCATTACTGGCCTTAACTTCGACCCTCGGCGATCGCCGTTGAAAGAGGGTTAATTGACTGTCATCGGGCAATGTCCATTGTTGGCGGGCAATAAAATTGGGATCGGTGGGCAGCGTATCCGCTAGGGCCAATTGGACTGGTTGGGCATTCCCGTTTTCCCCAGTTTTGGTAAGCAACCAATCAAAATTTTGTTGATCCTGCTGAATTTTTTGTTCATCCCCACTCAATTCCCGACCATAGGCACGAAAATTTTGCAACGCACCGAAGTAATTTAGCGTATTAGGGTTGATGAAATTAGTATTAGGAATAACCCCTAAATTAACTTGTTGAAACGGGGTTTGATCTAACGCTTTGGCGATGACTTGATCATTAGGAGCGGGTTGCCCTAACTCCGGACGAAATAAAACATCGGGGCTGAACTTTTGCACGATTTGATCACTGCCGGAAATGGGAAATAAATTACCGATTGTCACTAAAACGGCGATCGCCAACGTCGCCCAGCGTACCCAAAGCCAACGCCCGCACCAACGAGTTAATCCATAGGCCAATAAAATCGCCAAAATGGGTAAATAGGGCAAAATATAACGGCTATCTTTGTTATATAAAGCTGAGCAAATTAAATAAGTGCCGCCGACGTAATAACTCAACCACCAAAATCCTGACCTAACCTCTGTCCAGGTTGGAGTTTGTAATTTTGCTGGAAAACGTTTTAATATTGCCAACGCTAACCCGACTAAGGGGGGAATTAACCAGACCCAAGATAACGCTAGGGGTAAATCACGCCAATAATAAACCCAAGCCCCTAGGGTATTAACCGCCGGATCCCCTTCTAAACTCGCTGGCCCCGCATTGGAATTGTGAGCCGTACTAAATAAATAAATCCAATTGGTGCGATACCAGGGAAACCAGATGGGGATTGAGATTAAAAACCCGATCAATAATTGCCCGATTCTTAACCATTGCCGATGCCATAAAAACCAACCCCCTAAGCCCAAAAGGGGAAAGAATAAATAAAATAAAATACTCTGCTTGGTTAATAATCCCAACCCGAAACTAATGCCAAAGGCGATCGCCCACAACCATTGTTTTTTTATTTCCTTTTCATCCTTCCATAAGGTCAACCAGGTAAAACTCAGAGTTACAAAGGCTAACAGGGGTGTATCTAACAAAAATAATAAACGGGTATGAATAATCCTGGGCGTTAATAACAGAATCACCACTGCCCATAACCCGACTTCCCGACTAAATAACTTTTTACCCAGGACATAAACCGAGCTAATTAAAACGGCACTGGTGATTAAATTGCTCAACAAGGCTTGATCATTGCCTTTGCCAAACAATGCTTGAAACGGCAGACTAATTAAATAGGTCACGGGGGGATATTTGGGGGAAAGCATCCAAAAATGACGCCACCAATCACCGTTAAAAAATTCAGGACTCTGTAATGTCTGTAAATAGCGCAGGGAGTAGGATAAATGATTTGCCTGATCCCATGCTGGTACGGAGCGGTTTATCCCCAACCAGAGGCGATCGCCGAGATTGCTCAAAAACCATAACAGTCCTAAGATCCACAGGGTTAGATAACGTTGGGACAACAGCCGTTTTAGCATAGAAAAAATCAAAGAAAAGCCTGGGCTTTATTTTCCCAGTAAGGGAGAGCATTACCAAAAATCAGTAAAATTGCAGCAGTAACCCTTTCCGTTTCCCCCAATCCCCACTATGCAACTGTCGCCCCAAGAAAAAGATAAATTATTAATCTTTACCGCCGCCCTCGTTGCCGAACGCCGCAAAGACCGGGGCTTAAAACTCAATTACCCCGAGGCGATCGCCTACATTTCCGCCGCTATTTTAGAAGGGGCGAGGGATGGGCGCACCGTGGCCGACTTAATGAATTATGGCGCAACATTATTGGGGCGGGATGACGTCATGGAAGGGGTTCCCGAAATGATCGTGGAAATTCAAGTGGAAGCCACTTTCCCCGACGGCACTAAGTTAGTCACGGTTCATGATCCCATCCGTTAACTGGCAATATTAGACAACTCCCGTAACCGCGCCAAAACCTCTTGGCTATGGGTTGCCGGTCTGACCCCGAGAAAACGTTCCCGCAAAATACCATCGGGATCAATTAAATAAGTGTGGCGCAAAGACATACCACTTAAAAACGACCCATAGATTTTACTGACTTCCCCCGTTTCATCCGCCAACAAGGGAAACTTCAGGCCTTCCGCATCGCAAAAAGCTTCATGGGATTGCACATCATCCACACTCACCCCAATTACTTGGGCATTAAGGGTTTGATATTGGGGCAAATCCCGCTGAAACCGTTGGGCCTCCAACGTACAACCGGGGGTAAAATCCTGGGGATAAAAGTACAAAACCACCCATTTCCCCCGATAATCATCTAAACTAACATCGCCATCGCCGCTATTACTGGGTAATTGAAACAGAGGAGCAGGTTCATCCAACGGTAACTGAATACCCCCCAGAGCATGAGCAGGCAGGATATTAGTCCCCCACCATAGGGCGATCGCCAGCAGAAAAGCAACAAATCGTTTTTGTCCTTGAAGCAAAATATTCATCGTGTTCTGATATCTGAAATATACAAGGGAGATGTTAAAACGTAACCATGGGCGGGGGAAAGGAAATCCATGGTTTCAGGAATCGCAATTTTCACAAATACCATGGACTGTCACCTCATAGCGTTCTCCCTGGAGTCCCGGTCTAAGTTGAGCCAAATCCACCTCAGGAAATTGCTCCCAGGCAATGTCTTCGATCGCCCCACAGTGGCGACAACAAAAATGATGATGGGGATCGGTATTGGCATCATAGCGGCAAACCCCTTCTTCCAATAGCACTTCTCGGATTAGTCCCGCATTTTGTAGAGCTTTGAGGGAGCTATACACCGTTGCTTGGGATGAGGTGGGAGCCGCCTGATTCAGATCCAACAAAAGTTCCTCCGCGCTGGGATGATCCTGACGGTGGAGAAGGTTAGCATAAACGCTATAACGTTGGGGCGTTACTCGCAATCCCCGTTCTTTCAAGGCGTGAATAATTTCCTCTTGGGTGAAGGACATGGTGGTAACTCCTAAACAAGGCTCAAATGTTTTCCTGATTTCCCAATGGCGCACCGCATAGTAGCTCTCTGGGGGATCGTCTCAACAGTGGTTTTGCCCAGCATTGCCCCTGTTTTAGTCTTTAACTTTAATCAGGCCAACAGAACTTTTTTAGCTTAACACCCCTCTAGAGGAATTCTCAGATAGAGAAATATTAAGAAAATGAGTATTTTAAAAACTTGACTTATTTTTATCTAAGAATTATTCTGAGAAGAGTGCAAAGTCAATAATCTTTTCACCAACTTTTTTAAACGTCTATCCTTGATTGACAGAGGTAATCATGACTCCTGAACGAGTACCCAGTGTGATTTTCAAAACCCGTGTCCGCGACGAATCCGTTCCCGGTCCCAATCCTTTCCGTTGGGAAGACAAAAGCACGGACGAAATCTTTGGCGGCAAAAAAGTTGTCCTTTTCTCCTTGCCCGGTGCTTTCACCCCTACCTGCTCTTCCAACCACTTGCCCCGCTACGAGCAACTCTATGATGAGTTCAAATCCCAAGGGGTTGACGAGATTATCTGTTTATCCGTTAACGATGCCTTTGTCATGTTCCAATGGGGTAAAAGCATTGGTGCCGATAAAGTGAAATTATTGCCCGATGGGAATGGTGAATTCACCCGCAAAATGGGGATGTTGGTAGACAAAGCCAACCTGGGTTTCGGGATGCGTTCCTGGCGCTACTCGATGTTAGTTAATGATGGGGCGATCGAAAAAATCTTTGTTGAACCCGAATTCGGCGACAATTGCCCGGTTGATCCCTTTGAATGTTCCGATGCTGACACCATGTTGGCTTATCTGAAAGGCTCTGAGTCCCCTGGTGTTTCTGAACCTGTTAAGGAATTCGTTGGCTAGATCAGTTTAAAAATTTTAACTAGTCACAACTTTTTTTAACTAGTCAAAAATCCAGTGTTGTCCCTAGGGATGACACTTTTTTTGGCTAATTAAGTGGGTAGTGATCTGAATGTAGTGATGACATAGAAGCCTTATCTGTTATAGGATGTAGACTTATATTGCTATCATTGATTTTTGAGAAAAATTCTAGAATCAGACATGTAACCATAACACATCTTTTTGGCTATATGTTCTTTTTACTATAGCTTCTTAAAAAGTGAGGGTTGACAAGCTGCCAGATTCATAAACCGAATCCAGTGTAAATTTTTTCCTAAGGATTTTACGTCGTTTGAGGCGAGTTACTTGGTATATGACCATGAGATCCCCCAAAATTTACCCCCGGTTATTAAGACGTTGCCTGAGATTCCAAATTGAATTTAACGTCCGAGATACCGAGCAATTCTGGGGTCTCGAAGATTTTATGAATACCTCTGAGACCAGAGTGACTAATGCCGCCAATCTCTTCTTTTTTATGGTTAATGTTTCCCATCGCTTGTTGGGAGACTTCCGAGTGGACAACCCTTGGTTGGGTGTTCTTGATTTATTTGAAAGCCACCTTCCGGGGCTGCAAGTCGTGTTGAGGAAATCATAAAATTGCTTCCGCAAAAGCCAGACCCTATTTTACTAGCATCCATCTTGAACCATGTTGCTAATTTAGGGGCTATACACCCCATTCCTGAGTCCGATAACCTCCGTTAGTTTGGCGAAGGTATTGCCTTTATTCTCGTTTTTACGTGCGGAATGTGGGATTAAAAACAGGTCTGTCATTTTAGTGAACTTAAAGTCGTCCTAATCCCGTTGCAGGGAACGAATTACTTGCCCTTGGGCATCGACTAAATCAATCATCAATGGCATTTGTCCTGCTGCATGGGTGGAGCAACTTAAACAGGGATCATAACAACGAATACCGGCTTCGACCCGATTGAGAAATCCTTCTTGTACATCATGATTATGAATATAATATTTGGCAATTTGAGCAACGGTTTTATTCATGGCTAAATTATTATTTCCCGTGGCAATAATGAGGTTAACTTTTTGAATTAGGCCATCATGATCAACCTTATAATGGTGAAATAGCGTCCCTCGGGGAGCTTCACTAACCCCCACTGCTTCCGTACAATTAATTTCCGCCCGAGCGCGACAGTTTTTAGACGTAATATCTGGGTCATTAATTAACTGTTCAATTCCTTCTAAGGCCGCAAGAATTTCCACCAGACGGGCGTAATGGTAGAAGAAAGAAGACGTTGCAACACCACCGGCTCGGTCTCGATATTCTTGTAATTCCCGATCTGCTTCTGGGGTCCCAATTTGGCGACATACATTTAAACGAGCCAACGGCCCAACCCGATATATACCGTCGGGATAGCCCAGGGGTTTATAGTAGGGAAATTTTAAATAAGACCATTTTTCAACGGATTCCCCAATAAAATCAGCATAATTATCCTCACTCAAATTATCCGCCACAATATTACCTTCACTGTCGGTAAAGCGCAGGTGGCCGCCGTAATGTTCCCAATCACCGTTAGCGCCTACTAGGCCCATAAACAGGGATGGAAATTTGCCGAATTCTGCTACTTCGGTTTGGTAGCGATCCAGCATATTTTTAAATAAATTTAATGCCACATATAAGGTTTCTTTTGATTCCGGTAGGCGCTCTGCAATCCATTGCTGTCCCCCTTCGGATAATGGCGATCGCACCCCACCGGGAACAGACCAAGCGGAATGAATTTTCTTAGCCCCCAATAACTCAATCACCGTTTGTCCGAATTGCCGCAGACGAATACCCGCACGGGCCAAATCCGGATCAGCAGCGATGAGGCCAAATATGTTACGGGTAGCAGGATCACTGTCCCAGCCCAAAAGAAAATCGGGGCTACTCAGGTGAAAAAAGCTCAGGGCATGGGATTGGGTGATTTGCCCTAGGTTCATCAAACGGCGCAATTTTTCCCCAGCGGGGGGGACTTGCACGGCGAGGATTTTATCTCCGGTTTTCGCTGCACAGAGTAGGTGACTAACAGGACAAATACCGCAAATACGGGCGGTGATCCCGGCCATCTCCCACAGGGGACGCCCTTCGCAAAATTTTTCAAAGCCCCGATATTCCACCACATGGAAGCGGGCATCATCCACATCCCCATGCTCATTAAGAAAGATAGAAATTTTGGCGTGGCCTTCAATGCGAGTAACGGGATCAATAACAATGGTTTTAGACATGGTAATAAGTCCGATAGATGACTATATATTAGGGAATAGTAAAAAATAGCGAAGAAATAAAAATTAAGCTCAAAATTAAGTTGTATTCGTTGCGATTAGATTGATTTTAGGGAATGTTTTTCGATGCATAAAATGCATAAATGATGAATGTTAACCGCTGCACCAATTATCTAAATCCAGGGCAGAGGCTGCTTCTGGATATTCTTCTAAATATGCTTCTAATGCCGACTTTTCGGGTCGCTTAGCCCGTTGGTGTGCTGCTTCAGCTTGCAGTTCCTCCACAATATCCCAAGCGACTTTACAGGTCTGTGAGGAATGGCCATGGGTCTGGCAAGTAAGACGGGCTGCCGCTACTGCTTTTTCAATTTCTTGATCAAAAAAGCGTTCCTTAGGTGCAGATAAGAAGTCACTTTTAGTCAAAATATCGGTGGCGGTGACAATGCCCAACAGGCGATCGCGGATGACGGGGGCGCAACGAATCTGGGTGTTAGCAAATAACCGAGCAACATACTCTACACTCAGATCGGGATTGACCACAATGCAGGGTTTTTTCAT
>JBJOGT010000276.1:0-8203 GCA_046048115.1 Cyanobacteriota bacterium
TCGGTGATAATACGTCCCCCCTTAGCGGCGATCGCCTCAACCATGGGGGTCACTAAACTGGTGACCATATCGTCCTTGGTGCCATTGAAAGCCAGGCCTTCCGGGTTACCAAAAAAGTAAAAGTGAAAAAACTGCATCAACTCCCCGGCACTCAACACATCCGGGGCATTCAAGCTGGATTTGGCAAAGGGGAGAAAATATAAATCGTATAAACCCTTGGGGAAACCCCGGTCAACCCACTCACTGACGGAAATACTGTCTAATTGGTCATAGCTTTTGGGGATTTTAAACCCGGTAATAGCGCGGAATACCTGCCAATGGGAAGGTTTAGCGAGGTTTATCCCCCATTGCAGACGATTAGGGGAGGAAATGGTTAAATCAACGATATTCCAGGGAAAAGTGGAATGGCTGGGGCGGAACACTTCCGGCTGATACCCCTCCCGAAAAACTAAGGAGTAAAATTCCAAAGATTTGAAATTATCGGCGATCGCCAACTCATTGACAATACTTTTTAAGTTGTAATACTGGGGAAAAAAGCCGTGGAAACCATGTTCCATCTGAAAGGTTTCGTCCCCCACGTTAATCGTCCAACTGGCAATTTTGCCGCCCAAATTCGGGGATTTTTCCAACAACGTCACCTGAAAGCCCCGTTGACTGAGTTCATAGGCCGCTGCAAGACCCGCTAATCCCGCCCCGACGACCACCACTGACTTCGGCTTAGCTAAATATTGCGGTAAATCCAGGTTATCTGGTTGAAAATGGGCAGGCTGGGGCTTAACAAACCGGGAATAACCCAAGGCTCCACCGACGGTTCCTACCCCCAAAAGTTTTAAAGCTGTACGTCGAGAAAGCCAGGGGGAAGACAGGTGTGATAGTTCAGTCATGCAAACAAATAGACGGACAAAGATGAATCGTGCCCTTTTGCCTAGACACTAATGGCTGATTGTAGACGCGATTTTCTAATTTGGAACGGCGATCGTACCCAATTTTCCCACTGGAGTAAACTCAATTTTCCGTTAAACTAGGTAGGCGTTCCTTTGCGGTGAATCCTGGGTGAAAGCTTGCTGGTTGCCGTGAAAGCGTCTTATCTTTATCTCCATCCCTATGTTCAAGCGCAATAACCTAGAGTCTTCCCACATTATTTGCCGTTCTGAAGAGTTACTCAAAGCCGCGTCCAATCGCTATCACGTCACGGTGCGGGTGGCTAAGCGGGCTAAGCAAAATCGTTACGAAGAATTTGACAGCATTGACGATCCCAACATGAAGCCCGCCATTCGCGCCATCATTGAAATGTCCGACGAGTTGACCCAACCGGAAATTATTAGCGATAATTAACGCCGTTTTCCCCCTCCTTGAACAATGTCTAAATCGCCCTCTACGTTACTGATGGTGTTGATCGGTATATTGAGTTTTTTGCTCACTTTACTGATCCATCGCCCTGGGCAATTCGTGACTCCCGCTATGGCCCAAACGTTACCCGCCGGGGGGTATACCCTGTTAGTGGAAGCGGTGGCCCAACAGGTTTATGAACAATTTCCAGAATTACCCAAGGCCAATACCTATTTGAGCCAGGACAAAGGGGAAGTGGACGTAGATAATACTTTAATGAGTCGGTTTATTCGTTATCACCGTGATATTCAGAAACGTCCCACCCGATATCGCTTTGATTGGAAGCTGACCCTAGCGGATTATTTAGGGGTGAATGAGTCAATGTCCCCTGAGCGCTACCCAGGCTTCTCCACCCTCCAAGAAAGTCCCCTTGAGAGCGATCGCCAATTAATCCAAGCGCTAAATCGTCAACAACGCCAAGCATTAGTGAATTTTTTAGCAGAGGTTTATCGCCCCCAAACCGCCGCTTCAACCCCAGATACCCCGACGAAGGATGACCAGAATAGTCCTAAACCCGCTGTGGTTACCCCCGATCAACCGACCCTCTCCCAACCGGGGGATGCCCAATTATTAATGCCCTAGGGAAAAAGGTCGTTCCGTGGAAGAGAGGATTTTTAAGCAGGGGCAGGGATGGCGGTTAGGATTTGATCCCCAGGCGTCCCCGTATCCTTTTTTAATGGGGGCAGAGGATTGGGCGGTGGAGTTAACCCAAGGGGAATTTGATGATTTTTGTCGTTTAACCCAGGAATTACGGCAAACTGTTGTGGCGATCGCCCCGGAGTTGATGGCGGAGGAACGGATTAGTTGTGAGTTGGAAAGTGACCGGCTATGGCTAGAAATTGACGGTTATGCCCAGGCCTATGAATTGCGCTTTATCCTACACCAGGGCAGACGGGCGGAGGGGCAATGGGGGGCATCGGTGTTACCGGAATTGTTTGTTGCCCTCGATCAATTCCATCACTTTTGAACTAACCATGATGACGACGGACTTTTTTCAGTTTGAGCAGGATTTTGTGGACTCGTTGCGCTGTATTCCCATGGTGGTGCGCTTCAAACTCGATACCTGTGGGGTCAAGCTCAAACTCACCCACTGGCATCAATTTGCCGACGGCGATCGCCAAACGTTAGTGACGTTACCCTGCCATACTCCTGTGGAAATTGCTGCCTATCGGGCCCATTTACAGAATTTAGTAACGGCCCTTCAAGGTAAACCCGCCAGTGAATTGGCGATCGATCCCCATCCCCCTTGGTTAGAGGCTGAAACCATTCCCGCCACTGTTATCGAAAAAGCAGCCAGTTTAGACGCAATTATTACCCCGGATCAATGGCGAACCCTGACCCCCCTGCAACGATTTGCCTTGATTAAGCTCAGTCGCCCTAGCCATGAAAACCGAAATTTTCAGCCCGCCTTACTGGAATTTGGCTTACAAAATCCCTAAGGAGTTTTTGGAGAAGTTTGCGACTCAGGCCAGGTAAAGGTTTTACCATGTACTAAGGTTTCCCCCGTGCGTCCCGTGGTCAACCATAAAAATGCCCGCAGACTATCCCGGAAATATTTATCCCCGCTTTCGGCCTCAGCTTCGGTCTTGACGGCGATCGGGCGCATGACAATGCCTCGGCTGCCAAAAACAATCCGACCCACAAACCGCGCTCTGGTCATGTGATTTTCGGAGGTGACTAGGTAAACGCTCTTGATGTGGTTATGTTTGAGGGTATCAACCAGGGTGGTGAAGTTAGTAACAGTATCCTTAGCTTTATAACTGAGGCGCAACTGCTGGCGGGAAACCCCTGCCGCTTGAAAGGTTCGATAAATCTCGGATTCTGGGCTACCGGACGAAATCCAGACCGGCAATTGGGGATGGTGGGCAGCCAAGGTGGCGGCTGTTTGTTCCCTAGCTTCATCCCCCCCTAGCACCACGATCGCCTGGGGGGCAGCAAAGTGATATTGCCAGGTCTTCTGTCCCCAACAGCTCCCCGCCACAAGAATGGGTAACAGATAGCCGATCCAGCGATGGCGGGGGGACGCCCCAAACAGTCGTCGATTTTCCTTGCTTTGAAAAACCGCTTTGATCAACATAGCTTTGTCACTCCCGACACCAATGGACTGACGTTGCGTTGGGGTCATTAGCCGTCGGCATCGTCAGCATTTTTGGGGTGACGAGGAATAACCCGTTTCGGTTCTTGGTGAAAGCTATTTGTTAACAAAAATTCAAGTTTGGATACCCCAAAGCTATTGACAAAAACAAATAGATGTTGTGCAGTCTTTTCCCCCCATCAACTGGCCCGTTTATAGGCTTCGTCCAATACCTCTGACAGGGTGGGATGGGCATGGACATTAAAGGCTAATTCCCGCACCGATTTCCGGGCGGCGATCGCATTGGCAGCCTCTTGGATTAAGTCCGACGCATGGATGCCGATAATGTGTACTCCCAATAATTCCCCCGTATCCTGACGATAAACCACTTTGGCAATGCCATCGGTTTCCTTTTCGGCGAGGGCCTTGGAGTTGCCTTTAAAGTAGGTTTTGGCCGTGCTGACAGCGAAGCCTTCCGTTTCTCCCAATTCTTTGGCCTGGGCTTCCGTTAACCCTACATAACTAATTTCGGGATGGGTAAAGGCCGCAGCGGGAATGGCACGATAATCCACGGTTTTTTCCCGGCCACAGATATTTTCTACGGCGATGACCCCTTGACCGGAAGCGGCATGGGCTAACATCATTTTGCCGGTGGCATCGCCTACAGCCCAGAGATGGGGAATGGGTTCCCCGTCTTTCAAAACCTGCATTTGATCATTGACGTCAATGAATCCCCGGCGATCGAGTTCTACCCCCACGGTTTCTAGCCCCAGGTTTTTGGTGGCAGGAATGCGTCCCGTGGCCACTAAGCAGGCATCCACTTCTAGGGTTTCCACCACCTCTTTGGTTTTGGCGTCAGTGAGTTCAATTTCCACCGGGGAACCGGCTTTAATTTTGGTGGCAAATACCCCCGTATAGGTTTCAATGTCCCGCCCTTTAATCAAGACCCGCTCGGCAATTTTGGCAATGTCAGGATCAAAACCAGGCATTAAATCCGGCAAGGCTTCGATCATGGTGACTTCACAACCGAGGGCAGTATAAACGTCAGAAAATTCCAGACCGATGTAGCCGCTACCGATAATGGCAATCCATTGGGGCAAGGTTTCGAGCTTAACCGCTTCGTCGCTGGTAAAGACGGTTTTATGGTCGATTTCAATGCCGGGGGGCACAAAGGGCACAGAACCCGGACAGAGCATAATGTCCTTCGCTTTGATAATCCGGGTTTCACTGTCCCCCACTACGGTTACTTCCTGGGGGGCGCTAATTTTGCCCCACCCCCGGATGGTGTCTACTTTTAAACGGGTCAGGCTATTGGTCAAGTCCCCTTGGATTTTGCTGACTAAGTCATTGGCATGGGCGGCGATCGCCTCTCGGGTAAAGGTAACGCCCCCGAGTTGAATGCCCAGTTGTTGGAGATGATCTTGGTCATTGAATTCCCGTACCCGACCAGAGGCCGCCAGCAGGGCTTTGGAAGGAATACAGCCCCGGTTGACGCAGGTACCGCCCATGTCCTTCGCTTCGATGATGGCCGTTTTCAGCCCACATTTAACCGCATGGAGAGCTGCCCCGTGACCGCCAACCCCGGCCCCAATAATGACCAAATCGTAATCAAAATCCTGACTCATCGCTGGTTTCACCTCAATCTGTCAAGACTTTAGTTTAGAGGTTAAGGGGAATCTCTGGAAAGTTCTCCCGCAAGGGTCTTTAGCCCCCTTCTTCATCCCTCCATTTTTGTACTATTTATGTATGGATTTGGTTATAGGTCATCAATCGAAGGAATCGAAGGAGAAAAGGAGAAGAAGCTAGTTGCCAGATGGGAATTGTTGTTTTGAGAAGCGGCAAGACCATTTCTCGTTAAAGCTCCCCCTAAACAAACGACCGGATCGTCACGAACTGCCTCAACTGGGGTTAAAAACAAGCGGTAGACTAAATCCTAACAGTGGCAGTAGGAAAAACAGCAACGCCACATACGCGATCGCCCAAGCAATATTTTGACGACTACGGTGGGCAAAGGTTTGGGCAAAGCGTAATGGTAAAGGTCGCAACCACGGTAGACCATAAATTAATAAAATTCCCAACACATTAAATAAAACATGAACCAAGGCAATTTCCAGTCCGGCAAAGGAAGGGGGCACAAGGGCGATCGCCCCAAGCACAGCGGTGATGCAGGTTCCCACATTAGCGCCTAGGGTGACGGGATAAACCACCGTTAAGGGCATTAAATCCGTGGCCGCTAACGGGACAAGTAAGCTGGTGGTCAGGGAAGAAGATTGGGCTAAACAAGTAATTCCTGCCCCCGCTGATAGGGGGATTAACGCTTGGGCAATGGGCAATGGGGACGACGGAGATGCCACGGAAGTCGGCAATAGAGTGACCAACCAAGTGAGGGGCTTTGATCCTAATAACTTTTGCAAACCTTGTCCTAAACGAATAATGCTAGTCAGCAATAAAATGCCCCCCATACTGGTGACCATAACCCCTGGCCAAGGAGGGAAAAAATATTGATTGCCCAAGTCGATCAAGGTATTTTGTGGCCACCCAATTAAAGGGGCTAGTAAATTACCACCCCCGGGAAAAGCCTGGACAAGGGGAGATAGGTTAGCCGTTAACCAATACGCACTATTTTCAATGCCATGAAAGACAATTTCGAGGGGAAAAAGAATTATTAATGCCAGCAGGTTAAAAAAGTCATGGATGGTTGCTGCGGCAAGGGCTTTTTCAAAGTTGTCCTGGTGCTGCAAAAAACCGAGGCTGGCTATTGTGTTAGTCACCGTGGTGCCCAGATTAGCCCCCATTACCATTGGCACGGCGATCGCCACCGGTAGCCCCCCGGCCACAAGCCCAACTAAGATTGTTGTAACGGCACTAGAGGATTGCACCAAGGCCGTTGCCAATAAACCCACCAACAGACCTAGTAGGGGATTTCGAGCAAAGATAAACAGACTAGCAAGGCGATCGCCGACCCATAATTCTAAGCCGCCACTAATCAAATTAACGGACAACAATAGGGTATATAATCCGACGATCAAACCCAGCCATTGACCCAGGCGAATATATTTTTCCTGAAGCATTAGGTTAGGGATTGGATAATCAATTCCGGTGTAACTTCATCGGAAATTAGAACGTTGCCGATCGCCGTTGGTAGGATAAAACGGACAATGCCGGCCTTAACTTTTTTGTCGTGTTGCAAACTGGCAATGATCTCTTGCAAGTTCAACGTCGAGGGAATTGCCGTCGGTAACTGAGTTTTGGTTAATAATGCCCGTTGGCGATCGCCCAGTGCGGGGGAACACAGTCCCATGGCGATCGCTAAATTAACCGCTGCCCCCATCCCGATCGCCACCGCTTCACCGTGATTAATCTGGCCGTAACCCGTTAGGCTTTCCACCGCATGGCCAATGGTGTGACCGTAATTCAAAATGGCCCTTAGACCGGCTTCTTTTTCATCCTGGCTGACCACATCCACCTTTGCCTGACAGGAACGTTGAATAATATCAGTTAACAAATTATCCGGTAGCGCTGCCATCTGGGATAAATCCGCCGCCGCCTCTAGCTGGGCAAATAATTCCCCGTCCCAAATTACCCCATATTTAATCACCTCCGCCATCCCCGCCCGAAACTCCCGCTCTGGCAAAGTTTTTAGCACGGTGGGATCGATAAAGACCAAACGCGGTTGATAAAATGCCCCAATTAAATTTTTTCCCTGGGGATGGTTCACCCCGGTTTTACCGCCAATGGACGCATCCACCATGGCCAGCAAGGACGTCGGCACCTGTACAAAATTAATCCCCCGCAACCACGTGGCCGCCGCAAAACCGGTCATATCACCGATAACGCCACCGCCCAAAGCCAAAAAAGTTGAATTGCGTTCCAAGGTCGCTTGAAAAGCAGTGTTATAAAGACTGGTAATGGAATCCAGGGTTTTGAACGTTTCCCCCGCTGGAATCAGATGTTGGAACACCTCATACCCTGCCATCTGCAAAGCTTGGCTTACTGTTTCGCCATAAAAGTCAAAAATTTCTGGGTTGGAGACCACCACGATTTTTTTGCCTAATTTCAATGGCGCCAACGCAGCGGCAATGTTATCCAACTCACCGGGAGCAATATGGACTTGGTAGGGGGATTGGGGGATCGGGACAGCAATCAGTGTCGGCATAACGGGATCAAGGGGCGGCAGTGGATCGTACAATAGCAAAGCATTGAAACGTATTTTAAAGCGAGGAATAAAATTATGGCCGCTGGTGTTGGTCTTTTTATTGGCTATTTCGCCGTTTTTACGGGTTTAGCTCTGGGTCTATTGTATGGTCTACGCTTTGTTAAATTGATCTAAATCAAGCCTTCCTCGGTGTTAATTGAGGGGTCAGGGGATGGGGTTTACCTATCCCTCGTTTTGTGGCATGGTTAATCGTTCCGTAAGCTTTTGAATGTCCAAAAAAATCAGGTTTGAACCGGGAAAACAGAGATTCGTTTGAAAGGAAATTAAGTGTCTAATGTCCGAGTTGGGCGCGTTCTGCTGAATTTTGGGGAATGGGATGGTTATGGCGTAGGGGCGATCGGTCGATTTGTCCCTCAACTCTGGCTCAATAGCCCATTTCAGTCTTAAGTGTGATTGTCTGTAATATTCTTTCACTTATTTTTCAATAGAATGGCGTTATGATACCAAGAGCAGATTTTTGGAGGCTAGGGATTATGCCTATCGGTGTTGCTGAATTTATGGAAAACCAAGAACCACGTTGCCCG
>JBJOGT010000277.1:0-3808 GCA_046048115.1 Cyanobacteriota bacterium
CTCAATATACTAAACGGATGGACTGCTTAGGCCCTGTTGCTGCTGATTAATCTCTGAATTTCCCTGGGAATTGTCGGGTTGGGGGAGAGGATGGCTAAAAAAGCGGTAGGTCTCGACGGGCTGGTTATTAAGAATGTGCTCTTGTAAAATTTGCTCGATCGCCGTGGGGGTGACGTTACGATACCAAACGCCGTCGGGGTAAACCAATAAGATGGGGCCTTGTTGACAGACCCGTAAACAATTGGCTTTGGTGCGAAAAACACTGATATCCTGGCTGGCTTGGGCGGAATCAATGCCCAGTTCCGTTAATCGCCGCTTGAGATAATCCCAACTTTCCAAACTCGCTTCTTTGGAACAGCATTTGGGCTTGGTTTGGTCGCAACACAAGAATAAATGGCGTTGGATGCGACCTATCCCCAGGCGATCGCAACTTTGGGCTAGGGTTTCCGCCCCAGAGACGGACGTTGGTTCCGGCGTTTGATTCATCGCAGTTTAACTCACCTAACTTAACGGTTGGGATGACTGAATGCGTGTCTGTCATCTCAAAAAGCCATCGCTACCTCGGCATTGGGATTATATTTCAGCAGAATGCCATCCTGGCCCAGCACAAACCCTTTTTCGGGGCTAAGGAAGACCACACGGTACAGATTAGCCGGAATATTCTCCACAGCAGCATCTTTAGACCAGGTTTGGCCACCATCTTGGCTCATCAACAAATTGCCACTGGCACCGGCCACCCATAACTCTTCCGGGGTACGGAAGGACAAATCCAACAAGCCCCAACTGCCTTTATCCTGGGGAGAAATGACATCGCCCCATTCCTCTGCTTCAGGATCGGTGCTAAATTGCAGTTGTCCGCCGCGAGCCAGTAACCACAACTGACCGTCTTGGCCGTAACCCATGGTTTGTAAACGGCGGGAAGAATTGCGATTGTGGGGCGTCCACTCCGTTTGACCCGGTGCCCAGGTGGAATAAAAATTTCCCCGAGCGGATACCGCCACATAGCGACCATCCGGCGATCGTTGAATGGTTCGTGCTACCCCCACTGCCCCTTCCACCAGCGCTTTCCAGTTTTGACCACCGTTAGTCGTTTTATAGATTGCGCCTAGATCCGTGATCATTTCCGCTGTTTGGGGCCCCAGCGCCAGAATACTGTAGGGAGCACCGGGCAGTTTTTCACTTAGGGGAATTCGGGCCCAGGTGTCGCCCCCATCGGTGGTATGGAGCAAAATGGAGGGTTTACCAGTAATCCACCCCTCATCCCCCGCAAAACTAACCGCCGAAAAACTGGCTTTTTCGTCACCTAAATCAATGACTTTTTGTTCCCAGGTGTCGCCGCCATCGGTGGTTTCAAAAATGGTTTCTTTGGTTCCCACTAACCAACCATGATTTGGGTCAGCGGTAAAAGCAATATCGGCAAAGGTGGAATCCGTTTCTAGGACAATTTCCTGCCAAGGATTGAAACTGAGTTCGGGAACGTGACTACAACTAATACAAAACAAAGCAATGGCAGCAACAAGGACAAGTTGTTTGAGGGTTGAGCCAAGGGATTTAAGGGGCATGGTTAACAGAGGGGAATAATAACGAAGATGGATCACACACAATCAGTGTGCATAGCGAAACAATGAAGGCGTATCTGGTTAGCTCATGCCGTAAAGGCTAATGAAAAAGAGAAAGATCACAAATAGACTGCCGAAAATCAACAGGTTTTTTTTGCCGCCACTCATACGATTAAAGCCAAATCCATAGTCAAGGTTTTCAGCAAATCCAGAGGGGGCATCGGTTTCCCCTGTACTGATAAACAAATTCTGGGGAGCGCTGCACACAGGGCATCGCCAGTTAAGGGGCAGGGCTTCAAAGGGGGTTCCCGGAGGGATTTTACTCCGCTCATCTCCCTTGCTAGGAATATAGACGTATCCACAGGCGCGACATTCATGGTTGGGGGAGGCCAACTCTGCCAAGGTCTTTTCTGAGGGACGGTCGGTCATTGCAGGTATGGGGGAACGTTATAGGCAATCTTTGTTACAAATTATGACATCTAATGTGACTTGTCTTGCCGTGGCTTGGGGGATCATTCAGCAGGTTTTTTTCCATTAATTCCCCACACTGCTGGGGCAGTACTGCCTTTGTTATGCCGATGGTAAAGGTGGGGGAGCACTGGGATTTTCCTAAATGTTTCCCCATTCCAAAAAGAAAAGGACGAACCTCCCTTGAACAAGGGAATAGCCAGTCCTCTAGAAAATTATTGCTATTAGTCAATATTTGTAACTAGACTCGGCGATCGCCCTGGCGGTCAAAATCTACGGAGGACAATCAGGGCATAGGTTTAGGCTTCACGACCCAAAACATCCTGTAACTGCCGCAGTGCCGCCGCGCCAATATTAATGGCTGCCCAGGTCGCGGCAATAAGTAAAGGGCTGATCACAACAATTATACGCCAATCCATTGCTTTACCTCGTCTCGTTAAGTTAAAGAATCTAAAATGTTTTTGAACACTACTATATATAACTTAATCCCGACCCATTGGGAATGTCAGCTTAAAAGGCGATTGCCATGGGCTTTAGCTAAGCGCACATAGTGGCGGGCATGGTCTAGGAGTTCTTGTCTTTGGATATCACTCACATCCCGAATAATTTTTCCCGGTACCCCCATCACTAACGATTGCGTCGGTACGTTTTTAGTAATCACTGACCCTGCCCCGATAATACTCCCTGCGCCAATGCGGACGTTATCCAAAATAATGGCCCCAATACCAATCAAAGACCCAGTTTCAATGTGGGCTGCATGGATGACTGCGCGATGCCCCACTGTCACCCAGTCTTCCAGCACGGTAATAATACCGGGATCGCCGTGTAACACCGCTCCGTCTTGGATATTCGTGCCTTGACCGATCATAATTTTCTCGAGGTCAGCCCGCACAATAGCCCCATACCAGATACTACTGTCAAGACCCAACTGTACGTTGCCAATCACCTTGGCATCGGGGGCAACAAAAGCAGCGGGGCTAAGATCCGGCGGTTCAAGATAAATGGGAAAGTTAGGTTGCATGGTGTTCAACAGTTTAGCAAGGGCGTGACCCTTCCCATGGTAAGATTGCGGAAAATTTAGCGCTGGCGATCGCCGGGGGCATGGCTCTCAATCGGAAATCTGGTGAATATTGTATGAAACTTATCGATACCCAAGGAAGATTGTTTGGCAAAGTTAATTTGCTGGATTTTGGCGCAGCCTTAATTATGTTCATGGTCATTGTCGGGATTTTTGTCCTACCGGGGAGTAACGGCAAAAGTATTGTTGCCCAGGTCAACACCGCCCCCATCGAACTCACCACCATCGTGCGGGGCTTGAATGTCCAAGATCCCCAGGTGATTCTGAAGGAATTTCAGACCGAAAAGAAAACTAACATTATCATCCGCAACCAACCCGCAGGCTCAGTGGAAATCCGTCGGGTGGAAGAACTCCCTCGTAATTTGGCGGTTCCCCAACCCGATGGCTCAGTGAAAGCCCTGCCCGATCCCCGCCCCGAAGCCAACTTTAGCCGGGACATGATTTTAACGTTAGTGGGGGAAGGGGATGTAACCGATGCGGGGGTTGTTTTAGGGGGGCAGAAGGTCAAAATTGGCACTGTGTTGGAACTAGAAGGTAAAAACTATAATTTCAATGCCAGCGTCATTAATGTGGCCGGTGGTAACAGTTAGGAGGTAGTGTAACGTCCCGCAGTCCCCAGCAGAAGGGTTTGCTAAATCTGACCATATCTGGATTTTAAGACTTCTACTTCAAGACTTCTAAAATAATTCAGGCAATGCCCATG
>JBJOGT010000278.1:0-6550 GCA_046048115.1 Cyanobacteriota bacterium
TTTCTAGGGTTTCATCAATGACCAAATCATCGCTGTACAGGGCTTTGAAAATATCTTCCAAGCGATGGGCGATCGCCTTGATGCCGTTGAGACCCACACTGGCCGCGCCCCCTTTGAGGGAATGGGCCGCCCGCATAATTTCGTGGACTTTAGCGGCGGATCGGTCTTGGCGGATGGTGAGTAACCCATTTTCGATCGCCTGTAATAATTCCGGGGCTTCTTCGATGAAAAAGTGGTAAGGCGGATCATCGAGGTTAACCACTTCCGGGGCAAAGTCTGACTCGGTTTGTGTTGCATCAACTGCGGCGGTGACGGGTTCCAAATCGGGAAACTCCATCCCGGCAAAGACATTCTCTTCTGAGGGTTGATCGGGGGTTTCAAGATCAGGAAACTCCATGCCTGCAAACACATTATCTTCCGCCGATTCACTCAGATCAGGAAATTTCATCCCTGCGAAAACATTGTCTGCTAAAGGTTGCGCTGGGGTGCCTAAATCAGGAAATTCCATCCCTGCGAAAACATTGTCCTCGGCTTCCGCAATCATCTCAGCGGGTTCATCCATGGCCGGAAACTCCATGCCAGCAAATTCTTCCCCATTGCCGACGGTGCCAAAGTCCCCAAACATATCGCCTAAATCGGGAATTTGTTCAAACCCTGCAAAGGCTGAATCTGAGCCGTTTTCTATCGATGCTTGATGAATATCCCCCCCGCTGACCAGGGCGATCAACGCGGCCGAAGGTTCTCCCCCTCGTTGGCGATCGCCGTGTTGCAACACCTGTTCACAACTGCCCCGCCAATCGGTTAACGCTAAATTGGCCAGATTAACGGGATCACAATCGGGTTGGGTCAATCCCTGCTGAACCAGATCAGTAATTGCCTTAAACCCGGATAAATTTAAAATTTCCGCCAGCCCCGCAAACACTTCCGTCTGTGCCTGCAAGGTGTCCTGAATTAATTGGCGATCGCCACTGTCCAAAGCGGTCTGCAATTGCCCAAGCCCCTGGACAATATCCACCTCAAACAAGGACGAAACAATATCTACCCCTAAATCCGCCGAACTGGGTAAAAACTGTTCCCCCGCTGCTAAATAATCCCCCAATTGTTCCTCAATGGCCGTAATTAACGGTAAAGCTTGCTCTAACGCTGCATCATGATCCAAATGCCCCGTTTCAATCTGGGTCATCAGGGCATCTTTGAGACAGTCAAAGGACTCCAACAACAGGCTTTCCATGGTTTCATCCACCACCACCGCATCGTTGTAGAGGGCTTTAAAAATATCCTCTAGCCGGTGGGCAATGGTTTTAATGGCCGGTAGTTCCACGCTGGCCGCCCCCCCTTTGATGGAATGGGCTGCCCGCATAATTTCGTGAACCTGGCCCGCTGTCCGGTTTTGGCGCAGATTCAGCAGAGCCGATTCAATCACCACCAGAAGTTCGGGGGCTTCTTCGATAAAAAATTGGTAAGCGTGGTCGCGGATATCGGGGTTGATCATGGTACCTTTCAGATTTCAGGGAGCAGGTATCAGGGTGATGGTTAGCCAAGGGTATTAATTAATTGATTTTGCTGTTTGACCAAACTTTGCAGGTTAAGGAGCGCATCAGCTAATTGTTCCTGGGCATGGGCACAGGCTTGCCACTGTTGTTGATCCGTTTCCCAGCCCCGGCTTTCTTCGTTAAGTTGTTGGCTGGTTTGCTTGATGGAATTCCCCAGTTCCCGGGCTTCGGATTGAATGGTCACGACCAAAGCCTCGATCGCCGCCGTAGCTTCAGCGGATTGGGCCGCAAGACCCCGGACTTCATCGGCAATCACCGAAAAACCGCGACCATTTTCCCCGGCCCGGGCGGCTTCAATGGAGGCTTTGAGGGCCAGGAGGTGGGTTTGGGCCGCAAAATGACGAATTAGGTTGATGGCGTCGGCAATTTGCTGGGTCGAATTATCCAACCGCTGCAATTGATCGCTGGTGGTGCCCATGGTGTCGCGGATGGTCTTCATGCCCTGTAACCGTTCTTGGTTATTTTCTTGCCCCAGGGCGATCGCCGTTTCTAGGGCTTGTTGGTGGGCGTGAACATTACCGACAGTGGTTTGTAAGGCGGTAAAACCGGGGATCAGGGTTTGCCAAGGGGCGTTTTCTAGGGTGGAAGGCATTTCAGGTTTCAGGTTTCAGGTTTCAGGTTTCAGGTTTCAGGTTTCAGATTTCAGATTTCAGATTTCAGGTTTCAGGTTTCAGGTTTCAGGTTTCAGGTTTCAGGTTTTTGACTGTTCCCTGTTCCCTGTTCCCTGTGGCTTACTCAACTTTGAACTGCCGCACCGTTTCCTGGAGGGATTGGGCAACGGCTAATAAATCCTTAAAGGTGGTGGCTACATTACTGGCTTCGGAAGAGGTTTTGTCGGCGATCGCCGCCACTTGGGCCATGGTTTGGGTAACGGATTGACTGGTTTGGGATTGCTCAACGGCAGCGGCGGTAATGGCTTCCACCAGTTCACTAATCTGGGCACTGGCGGCGGTAATTTGGTTCAAACTACGGCGGGTTTCATCCACCAGGCGCGTTCCAGCTACAACCTGTTCTGTCCCGGCTTCCATGGCATTGACCACTTCATTGGTTTCCGCTTGAATACTGGCCACCAGTTCAGAAATTTCCGCCGTTGCTTCCGCCGATTGCCGCGCCAAGGAACGTACCTCATCCGCAACCACCGCAAAGCCTCGACCTTCTTCCCCAGCGTGGGCTGCCTCGATCGCCGCGTTCAGTGCCAGGAGGTTAGTTTGGTCAGCAAAACTACTAATGAGGTTGACCACCTTAGAAATCTTTTGGGATGATTCCCCTAACCGTTTCACCTGTTTAGCGGTGGCGGCCACCGTTTCCCGAATGGCTAAAATTCCATCAACAGTACGGTTCATGGCGTCTTCACCCTGGTCAACGGTTTTGGTTGCCTGTTGCACCGCTGATTCCGCTTGGGCGGCGTTTTCTGCCACTTCTTGAATGGATTGGTTCATGGCCTGTAACCGTTCCAAGGCCCCGGCCACATCCTCCGCCTGCCGCATGGCTTCCTCCGATAGCTGCCGTACCGCTGCTTCATTAGTGTCGGTGGTGGAGGTGAACTGCATGGCCGCCTGTTGTACCTGGGTTACAATGCGCCGCAGGTTCTCAATGGTGGCGTTGTAGGAATCGGCGATCGTGCCAATTTCGTCCTCGGTTACTTTGGCGCGGATGGTTAAATCCCCTCGGTTAACCGGGTCTACTTCCATCAGCAATTCCAAGGCCCGTTGCTGCATTTTTTCGCGGATCTGCCGTTGTTCCACTTCCCCTAGGAGTTGTTTCGCTAACAAATCAGACCGTTCCAGGGCGAGGCCAACCTGCACTGTTAACTGACCGAATAAATCAATTTCGTTTTGACGCCAATCCCGGGGGCCAGAACATTGGTGGGCGATTAACAGGCCCAATAGATTTCCTTCATAGTTAATGGGAGCCACAAGGTTGGCTTTGACTTCAAAGGGTTTTAGTTGTCCCAAATGGCAGGGGGTCAAACCGGCATCGAAAATGTCCCGGGTGGCTTGGATACGACCCGACCGATATTTTTCCACGTAGTTATCGGCAAAACAGGGATCGGCGATCCTTGCCCCCAGGGCCTTGGGAAATTCATCGGCCACCGATTCCGCAATGACCGTACCAGCCCAGGTTTCATCAAAGCGATAGACAATGACCCGATCCGCTTTCAGTGCCTGGCGAATCTCGTTAACGATGATGGTAAACACCTCTTCGCTGTTGAGGGCGGAGGATAATTTAATGGTTAGATCCTTAAGAATTTGGGCCTGCTTGGCACTTTCATTGCGCTCTTCGATCAGGTTGGCGCGATCTAGGGTGGTTTGGAGTTCTTCGGCCAGTTGTTGCAGGAATTGTCGTTCTCGGGTTTGCCACCCATGGGAAGCCTGACAATGGTGAGCCATTAATAACCCCAAGGGATAGTCCTGGCGGGTGATGGGAACACTCAAGCTGGCTTTGACTTGATGGCGATCGAACCATTGCCGTTGATCGCCGGTTAAATTAGCCGCAGCAGTGTCGTTAATGACGCTGATTTGATCGGGAATGTCGCTATTGACCCAAGGATGGGGACTGTCGGGATCTAGTAACCCTTGGGTCTTTAAATCCAGGGCTTGCACCACTAGGGCATCCTGTTGATACCGCGGGTGGTAATAGAAAATCAACCGTTCACAGCCAAATAATGTCCGGGCCTGATCCAAATTTTTCTGAATGACCCCTTGGATTTCGTTGATGTCGGTGATATTGGCCCGGGAGAGTTCTGTCAATAATTGGGATTGTTGCAGGGAGAGGGATTGTTCTTGGCGTAACCGCTGCACTTGATCGCTCAACGCCGTTAACGTCTGGTCGGCGATCGCCACTTCATCCTGGCTAGACAGATTGAGGGGGATATCTAAATTGCTCTGGGCGAATTGCTTAGCCCTAGCGGCCAACTGGGATTGGGAACGGGAACTTTCCCCCGCTAACCAATAGGCTAAAATCCCTGCACCGGCGGCGGTTAAGAGTAACCCTAACAAGACTTGGGATTGGATCTCATTTTTTGTTTGGTTCACCAACTCCCTTTGTTGGCTAACCTGGGGGGCTAACTGACCGACGGAATTTAAATTCAGTGCCCCAATCACCCCAGCGGGGATGAGCCCCACTAGTAAAGCAAAAACGACAGCTTTATTACGGAAAGACAGTCCATTACCATTACCACTAACTTGATTCGTAATCTCGTAATGATCCACTGTGCGGTGCGCCGGGAAGGGAGTCGGTGAGGACAGAGATGTTGGCGGGGGCGTTAAGGGTTGAACTGTGGGTAATTCGAGTATGGGTAACGAAGGTGGGATGGAATTGGGGATAATAGACTCTGCTTCCACCGCTGGCAATTCCGCTTCCCCCTCAGACAAATCCAGAGAGGGAACAATGGGGTCATTGATCACTGTCCCCTCGCCTTGGGGCTCAGGCTGAGGCCTGTCCACTGCTACCACATTTTCCACCACTGGTGCTACCGTTGCTTGCAATTCCGCCACCAAATCGCTTTGCCAGGGATCGCCAACGGATTCGGCAGGGGACGCTACGGGGGCGGATTCCCCTTGATCTGTTACCGAGTCCTTAAAGGATGCCGAGGTTACCAGGTCAGGGACATCACCGAATAAACTACTACTTGTTTCGTCGGTATCACTCTCCCCCCCATCAAATAAAGAAAACGACAAATTGTCTTCAGCATCAGCATTGTGAATCATGACAAGTTCATCCTCACCTTCGGGCAATTCAGAAATGTTGGTAGGCAACAAATTATCAAGATCCTGACCGTCTGTTCCGGGGTTGGCGGCATCGGGATAGTGGGAATGGGAAGAGGTCTGGGTCATGGGAAGTTCACCAAATCGAGCACAAGTTAGAAAAAATTAAAACAAGAAGTAAAAAAATATTGAAGATAGCCATCGCCCCTGTCTAGAACGCTGAGTTATTCCCCCGTGCCAATGGCCGACAAAACGATCCGTCATCTGTTATGTATTAAGCCGTATGGGACAACAAACGATTCACCACCGCTTGTCCATCCAAGGCAACGTACATATCTTCATCGGGGTTCACCCAAAATCCGCGTACGTAGGGGGCAAGTTCTGAACTAATACTGGCGGCGGGGGGAGATTGTATCTGATCCGTTTCACACCAAGTAATGTCCCTGACCTCTGTGACTACGAGACCTAACATTTGGTTGCGTTCTGTCGTAGGGCGCCGTTGTTGTTGGGGATCTAGGTCAAAGGGCATCGTCCCACTGAGAATGATAACGCGATAATTAGAACGGGAGCCTGATTGTCGATTCCAAGGGGTCAATCCTAAAAAAGCACCAAAATCAATCACCCATAACACTTCCCCCCGCCAATTATGTACTCCCATCGTCCATGGTGGCATGTGGGGAATGGGCGTGATTTGTCCGAGGGGAACGGTTAATACTTCCGTCAATTGGGATAAGGGCAGGATTAAATTGGTATCCGGCTCTAGGAAAAATTGTAAAAATTGTTGTCGTTGCCCTGAACGGGCTGCCACAGCAGCGGCAGGGGAGGGCGGGTAATTGGCTTGCAAAACGAGGACTCCTGAAGGGGCTAGGAAAAAAGACGATGGGGGATGGGGGTCATTGTTAGAAATCTGAGGTGTTTCACGCTATGTCAGAAATTGTTTAATTACTGTATTGAATTCTTCTTGATCGATGGGTTTGGTGATATAGGCATCTGCTCCCTGACGTTTACCCCAAAACTTATCCATGTCAGTGGCTTTGGTAGAACAAAGAATAACAGGAATGCCTTTGGTTTTCTCCTTGTCTTTGAGTTCCCGACAAATTTCAAAACCACTCCGTCCCGGTAAAACAATGTCCAACACAATGACATCAGGAATGGCTTGGTCTAATTTTTCCAAGGCTTCTTCCCCACTGGTGGCGGTGATGACGTTAATGCCAAGCTTTTGACAAAAATCACTAATAATTGAACGCTCTGTAGAGGAATCGTCAATAACGAGTACACTACCCATAATGT
>JBJOGT010000279.1:0-2797 GCA_046048115.1 Cyanobacteriota bacterium
TATATTTCTCCGTCTGTCCTTACCCTAGCCAATAATGGTCTACTCTACGGAACAACCTTTTACGGTGGTGATCACAATCGCGGCAGTATTTTTTCCTTTGATCCCAGCCAGGGGGAACTTGATATTGTGGCTAATTTTGAGCCATTTATTGACGCTAATGGGTTTGAATATTTCCCGTCTCCCTCTCCCTTAACCTTGGGAAGCGATGGTCTATTATATGGGACAACTTCTACCGGGGGAGATACTAATCTAGGCACAATTTTTGCTTTTGATCCTAATAACAATTCACTGAGTACGGAGGTTAGTTTTGATAGCCTCTATGACGAAAATAATTTTGCTTATCTGCCCTCCCCAGGAAACTTAAAACAAGGGAGTGACGGCTTACTCTATGGTACGTTCTATGATCCATTGAATTATTTGTTTGTGCGTGGTGATGGTCTTGTCTATCCTCTTTATATGCAACAACAATCTGTCCCCGAACCGTTAACGTTATTAGGTACAATCACGGCGATTAATTTTGGGATATTTTTTAAAAAGCGGAGCAAAAAAGCCACTAAACATTAAATAACCCTAAAGCCCTTTTGTTGATATTGTTAGGCGATCCAACGGCGATCGCCAAGCAGAATTGCAATGGTTAAAGTCTCTTCAAGCAAGATTTATAAACCTAGAGGATTCCTAACTCATTTTATGATTGAAGAATGCAACAACTTACCCTGACCCGACGATTGGCACCTTCATCTGCGCGACGGTGAAGCCCTAAAAGCTGCTTTGCCCCACACCGCCCGTCGGTTTGCCCGTGCCATCATCATGCCGAACTTGAAACCCCCGGTGCGATCGCTGGTCGATGCAGCAGCTTACCGCGATCGCATTCTTGCCGCCCTTCCCCCTGGGATGCAGTTCGAGCCATTGATGACCCTTGATCTCACGGATAACACCCGCCCCGAAGACATTATCGCCGCCAAAGCCTCTTCGTTTATCAAAGCGGTAAAGTACTATCCCGCCGGGGCAACCACCAATTCAGACTCTGGAGTAACGGATATTCGACGGTGCGATCGGGTCTTTGAAGCCATGCAGCAGGTAGATCTGCCCCTCCTACTCCACGGCGAAGTCACTGACGGCCATGTTGATGTTTTTGACCGGGAAAAAGTCTTCATTGAAACCTTTTTAATGCCGCTTAGATTGCAATTTCCCACCCTACCCATCGTGCTTGAGCACATTTCCACCTCGGATGCGGTGCAGTTTGTCCTCTCGACCCCCAACGTCGCAGCAACCATTACTCCCCAACATTTATTATTCAGTCGCAATATTCTCTTGAAAGGCGGGATTCGTCCCCATTTTTACTGCCTGCCCATTTTGAAGCGCGAGGAACATCGTTTGGCCATTTTGCAAGCGGCAATCTCGGGTAATCCCAAGTTTTTTCTGGGAACGGACAGTGCGCCCCATGCCCGCGACAGTAAATAAAGAATCCGCCTGTGGCTGTGCGGGATGCTATTCGGCTCTGCACGCCATGGAGTTATACGCAGACATATTTGAACAGGCTAATGCTTTCGATAAACTGGAGGCGTTTGCCAGCTTCCATGGCCCAGATTTCTATCAACTACCGCGCAATACAACACAAATCACCTTAACCAAAACCCCTTGGCGCATTCCCGAGCAATTACCCTTTCCTGACGCTGGGCTGGTGCCATTACGGGCAGGGGAGGAGCTAACTTGGCAAATGGTCTAACCCTTATTTTTATTTAGTAGAATCATCCTATTTATTAATGAGCTAATAATTGTTGTCGAATTTTTTGAGGATTTTTTGCATTTTTTTGCTCTAAAGTTCGATTGCATGAATTGATTTTCTGGTCAGTTACTTTTCTCTAACCTACTCTACTGGACAGTGCGAAGTTCTGAGGGTGTAAAAGAAAAAAACGGACAGCCAGGCCCAAAGAAGCTGGAAATGTCCGAAACTGGCTAAGAAGGAATATCGATACAGAAGATTACTACCATCAAGCCCTACATTGGTTTAACTCGAAAGGGTTTAGTGCAAAAAAGCTGAGTCTACAATGGTCGGAGTGGTTGAGGGGTCATGAAAACACCTACAGAATAAGGGGGCAACAGGTATATGTGGGAGATGGTATCAAGGTAGGGAAAGAAGGTCGCAAAATGCCTGGTGTCAAAAAACTCCATCAGGAATCAGAGGATGTGGGCAAGCCAGAATGGATAAGGGGGCACTATTTCAGTGCCTTGAGTCAGTTGCTGGGAACCGAAAAAAGTTGTTTTGCGGTGCCCGTAGTCTTAAAAATCCATGATGGTATCAAGTCCAAACCAACTCCCAATCCAGGCCAAAAAGGCAAGGTCAAAAAATCCAAGACCACCCTGGTAACAAAAATGGCTAACCATGTGGGACCTATGCCACCGAGGGGAGCGACATAATTCTAGATTCATACTATGCCTGTAAGGAACTCATCAAACGCTTTCGCCAAAATTCATTACATCTGATTACCCGGGTTCGTTGCTCCACCGTGGCTTATGCGCCCTTTTGTCCTCTACCGACGGTTAAAGGGCGAGGACGTCCCCGCCGTTGGGGCGATTCTGTCAAATTAGAGAGTTTATTTTCCCTAAGTCATCATTTTCAACACACTTCCCTTTGGCTTTACGGACGACTCACTCGGGTTTCCTATCAGTGCGTGGAATTCTACTGGGACAATCCTGACAAGCCGGTCAAATTCGTTCTCACTCAATTTGCCAATGGACGACAACTGATTTTACTCTGCACTGACCTTGAACTGAGTGCTCCTGAGATTATTGTTGC
>JBJOGT010000280.1:0-2784 GCA_046048115.1 Cyanobacteriota bacterium
AAAAGTATGAGAACTGCTTGGGTTGCTAAGCGTCAGGGACAAGGCAATGTCTCCCAGATGCACTATGCCCGTCAAGGGGTTATTACCGAAGAGATGGATTATGTGGCTAAGCGGGAGAACCTCCCCGTTGACCTAATCCGGGATGAAGTGGCTCGGGGTCGGATGATTATCCCCGCCAATATTAACCACACCAATTTGGAACCGATGGCGATCGGCATTGCTTCTAAATGTAAAGTCAATGCCAACATTGGGGCGTCCCCCAACTCTTCCAATATTGACGAGGAAGTGGCCAAACTGAAATTAGCTGTCAAATATGGTGCCGATACGGTGATGGATCTCTCCACGGGGGGGGGCGACTTAGATGTTATTCGCACTGCAATTATTAACGCTTCGCCGGTTCCCATTGGCACGGTGCCTATTTACCAAGCCCTCGAAAGTGTCCATGGCAGCATCGAAAACCTGACCCCCGATGATTTTCTCCACATCATCGAAAAACATGCCCAACAAGGGGTGGATTATATGACCATCCATGCAGGGTTGTTGATTGAATATTTACCCCTAGTCAAATCCCGGATTACGGGCATTGTTTCCCGGGGGGGGGGCATTATTGCCAAGTGGATGTTGCATCACCACAAACAAAATCCTCTGTACACCCACTTTGATCAGATTATCGAAATCTTTAAAAAGTACGATGTTTCCTTTAGTTTGGGGGATTCTCTCCGTCCCGGTTGTACCCACGATGCTTCCGATGATGCCCAGTTGTCGGAACTGAAAACCCTCGGGCAGTTAACCCGTCGGGCCTGGGAACAGGATGTGCAGGTGATGGTGGAAGGCCCCGGCCATGTTCCCATCGATCAAATTGAGTTCAATGTTAAAAAGCAAATGGAAGAGTGCAGCGAAGCGCCTTTCTACGTGCTTGGCCCCTTGGTAACGGATATTGCCCCCGGTTATGACCACATTACGTCGGCCATTGGGGCGGCGATCGCCGGTTGGCATGGCACAGCGATGCTTTGTTATGTGACGCCCAAGGAACATTTAGGTTTACCCGACGCGGAAGATGTGCGGAATGGCTTGATTGCTTACAAAATCGCTGCCCACGCTGCGGATATTGCCCGTCACCGTCCGGGAGCCCGGGATCGGGACGATGAACTGTCCAAAGCCCGCTATAACTTCGACTGGAATCGTCAGTTTGAACTGTCTTTAGATCCTGAACGGGCCAAGGAATACCACGATGAAACCCTGCCCGCTGATATTTATAAAACCGCTGAATTCTGTTCCATGTGTGGGCCCAAATTCTGCCCTATGCAAACTAAGGTTGATGCGGAAATGTTGGAGGATTTAGAAAAATTCCTCGCTAAAGACAAGGAAGTTGTTGCTCAATGCTGATTTCTTTGCCCATCCTGATGTAATTAGCCTACTATTGGGTGGGTGTTAGGCCCACCTTTAGAGATGCTATCAAAAAAAATGGGTTTAAAACCCCGTCCTTCAGGACGGCTTTATCGGGCGTTTAACGTAGTCCCTTAAAATTTCGGACATTGAAACCCCTCGTGTAGCTGGGTATATCCTGAATTGTTCTAGTTCCTGCTCAGATATGACTACCTGAATCTTTTTCTGTCTGACTGCCATGACTTAGAATTCGATATACAATCATGGGCATGGCGGGTAGGGTAATTAACCGCTCTAAAAACCCGGTACCCTAATGGCACTACGCTGAACCTTGACAATCAAAGATATACGGTTCTATCCAACTGGATTTACAACAGCCAATGGTGTGATTCGATCGCCAGACAGGGCTTGGATTTACTAATGCCCATTGGGAGGCTATTACCCCAGAGCAATGTCGTTGGTTTGCCCCGATGTGCCCCGATTTTGTCCTAAAGTTAAAATCCCCCACTTATGAACTGTATTCTTTGCAAATGAAATCAGTGGAATATATCGAAAATGGAGCCCAATTGGCCTGACTAATTGACCCAGAGGCACAACAGATTCATTACTATCTTCCCCAAATGGCAGTGCAAATACTGCATCGACCCCAAACGTTATTCGGAGAAAAGGTCTCACCGGGTTTTGCCATGGCTTTAACCTTGATTAGATTTTAGCTAAATGTTGATAATCGCCCTATTTTGCACTGTGCTCCTGGTGTCCCAAGGGATCGCCACGTTTATTTTGCTGAGTCGGTTACTGAAGGGTGCCCGACGGCGATCGCCGTTAAAACCCGTATTTTTACCGGAAACGAGTCCCCGTAATGTGTCGGTAATTATTCCTACCTTAAATGAGGCGGCGAGAATTTCCCCCTGTTTAGCCGGATTAGCACAACAAGGCCCGCCGTTACAGGAAATTTTAGTGGTGGATAGTCGTTCTACCGATGGCACAAACGCCGTGGTGGAAGCAGCCCAACGAACGAATTCCCGTTTATACTTTCTCACCGATGATCCTTTACCTAAAGATTGGGTGGGACGGCCCTGGGCGTTAAATTATGGCTTTGAGCAGAGTGATCCTGACAGTGAGTGGATTTTGGGCATTGATGCGGATACCCAGCCCCAACCGGGGTTAGTGGCCAGTGTGGTGCAGGCGGCGGAAGAAGAAGGTTACGATATTTTGTCTTTATCGCCCCAATTCATTTTGAAAACAGCGGGGGAATGGTGGTTGCAACCGGCGTTGTTGATGACATTGCTCTATCGCTTCGATTCAGCGGGGGTGCGGGAACAGGTCTCGGAAACAGTCATGGCTAACGGCCAATGTTTTCTTTGTCGGCGATCGGTGTTGCAAGCATTAGGGGGTTAT
>JBJOGT010000281.1:0-7044 GCA_046048115.1 Cyanobacteriota bacterium
TTCAAGAAATAAGTCCATGATTCAATCTATTTGACGACGATAAATATTAATAAAATGAAATAAAGCAAGGTTGGCAAAACCAACAAAAAACCAACCCCAACAATTTCAACAAAAAGCTCCATAACTTTAATCCTTCATTAGTAAATTCATAAAACTTTTTGCCAATTTAATTATAACAATCCCCGCTCTGACAGCCAGGATAAGCAGTAGGGGAGAGACTAAAATCAATAAGAAAATTAACATAATCACCCCATCATTGCCTGCATAAACTCATAGCCCACAACACTCAACCCTAGGTGAATGTTGTCAGGAGTGGTAATAACGCCTACCGCTTTTAACGTGGCGATACTGGGCAGATTAATAATCATCCCATCCTGTTCAATAGCCACACAAACCCCCTGCAAAACATAATCGAGTAAGGTCTGATTTGTCGCCGTAGCATGGGCACTTAACTGGTCATAAATCGCTTGTAAGCATTCCCCATCTCCCGGCGTTAGAGTCTGTAGTAAAGGGGCGTAGTTTCCCGGTTGCGCGGTTAATTGAGAAGTCCAAGTAGTCATTAGCCAATCACCCCCCCGCTTGCGATTGTTCCATTGACACTTCCCGGCAATGTAGTGCCGCTAGTGTAAATCGCAGAGTTCTGTGCGGCGTTGTACCTAACTCCAGTAGCAGAGCCAGAAAGGGTAAATCCCCAATAATCAACAAGGCTTAGTCTTTGGGCATTAATAAAATAGCTCGCCCAACTAGCATTAGTTAAAGTCAAGGTAATAGGAAAATTTGCACTGACAATAAACGTAGAACTTACCCTAGCAAAAATATGATTTCCCGTCGCTCCATTTATTATATAATTTGAAGAAATAAAGCACTTGCCGTAATTATCCAAAAATATATGCGTACCGCCGTTTGTAGAATCAAATAAAATAGGTTTGTCAATTACAATACTTGCGCCGTTCCACGCCCTAATCGAAAACCTATTGGTAGCAGTTGCGGCAATACTAAAATCGCCAATATACCAAGGGGTCAATACTCCATCGGAATCAATAACTGCGTCAATGCTCCCGGTTGAAGTTGTGTAATCAAAAACAACTCCAGAAACATTATTGGGATTTCCTCTTAGATAGCATTTTCCACTGCCAACGTAAGATTTTAATCTGATTTTTCCATCATACGTCCCATCTCTAACCAAGGCGGTAGCATTATAAATACCTAAGTCTAGCGAAGCCATTTTATCTACTGCTTTTTGTGGATTGCGAAAAGCGCCGCCCGGAGTATCACTTAACCCATCATTAGAATCGTTCCCATCAGTCCGAACATAATATGTGCGGTCAGCCGTTAGCAATTCCCGACCACCACCGGACGGCGTTGCCCATTGGTAAGGAGGGTTAAGCGCCGGTTTAGCAATTAAAGCTTGATTTTCTGTCCCAACCCCGATAGGCAACATTAAGCCGGAAGTAGCGTCGTAATAGTATAGGGCTTTATCCGTTAACGCATCTAAAGGAATTAAGTTGGAATTATAAGGCTGGATGGTAACACCAATATCAGCATCTTTTAGAATAGTTGGGTCGGCGTTTTCTTTGCCCGATAGAGCCGTTTCTAGCCCGTCAATTGTGTCAATTGCTTGAGTTCCAGTGTGATTAGTCCTATCTCTGTTAGCAGCGTCTCTAGCGTTTAATTGTGTTGACGTTTCATAATCAGATAAATCATCTTCAATCAGATAATCCCCGCTATCTTGTTTCCCCCCTAGGGCTGTTGTTAATTCTGATTCGGTAACATAACCAGATAAATCGGGCAAGTCTTCTGCTACCAAATAATCGCCGCTATCTTGTTTTCCCGACAAAGCAGTTGTTAACTCTGATTCAGTAACGTACTCCGATAAGTCTGGCAAGTCATCAGCTACCAAATAATCGCCGCTATCTTGTTTTCCCGACAAAGCAGTTGTTAACTCTGATTCAGTAACGTAATCGGACAATGCCTCTGGCTGTAATGCTGATTCTGCTAATTCTCCCTGCGCCGTCGTCGCAAAATCTTCTACATTCGCCGCCGCCGCTGTGCCTAATGTTGGTTGATTTAAAATCTCGCTACTGTCTCCGGGCGTGGCGGTCCAATCCGGCTTTACGCCCCCGACAATTCCTAGGTTTGCCCTAGCTTCCTCAACATCATCAATGTCCGAAAGATTATTACTGGAAATCAAAAATACATTCCCAGGGGGGATCACCGGGGGAACATCAACGCCGCCAGTAACTTCCCCCACCACTTGCACGATCGCCGTTTTGGACTTGATGACAACGCCTTCCGATTCAAGTTCGATGTCGTAGTAATAAACGCCGGATCGGGAATATTCCCCGGTTCCCTGCCATTTGGTTTTAGGGAGATTGGCGGTTTGGGATGCGGTCAGTGTTGGATAAATGTTTGTCGTATCAGCGTCGGCGTCGTAGGCGGGCGTCCCGAAGGCAAATTCAGCCAGTAGCGTTCCCGCATCCTCTAACAATCCCGTGCGGATTTGGCCCCGTGGCGTCCAGGTGGTGAGATCGCCGGGGAAAATAAGGGTAAGGGCTTGGTAAGTTTCGCCCTGGATAATGGCTAGATCGCCGGTCAGTGGGATAGAGACGCGCATGGTTTTAGCCTGAATTTATACATTGCTTAGATAGTTCAACTTCTTGGTGGTATTCCAAGGACAAAACTTGTAATCGTTTGGGGCTGGCGGTGGCTAGTTCCCGTTTGAGGCGTTCCAATTCCAGGGGGCGACAAATCCACTTTTTGCAACGCCCGCACCATTGGCGATCTAGTCCTGGGATGGTGATTTGGTGAGCCATTTTTTCAATTTGTCCAGATACCAGCGGGCTTTTTCTAAGTCAATCTGGCGATCATCTTTGAGTCCGGCCCGCCATAGGTATTTGATAGCGTTGCCCCGCAGGAAACCGCGAAATTCTTCAGGGGATAGCGCCGCTTCGATGGCGTCAATACACTCGATTTTGCCTTGGTTGTAATGCGCGGGGTGTTCCACTTGCTGGGTAAATTCCTTGGGTTTGGTTTTGTAGGTTGGGTTAATTCCTGTCATTAGCCTTCCTCCGTTTGGCGATCGCCGGGATGCCAATAAATGCAGAGATTCCACCACCAAAGCAATACCCGATAGAATGGATGCCCGAATTTTTGGGATTGGACTAAAATCCCCACTCCCCATAAACCAGAATAATTTGACTTAATAAACTTAAACTTCATCAGCCTTTACTCTCCGAAACTTGCTGATCGCCGTTGGTAGAAAAAACATAATAATTCGGGTTTTTATGCCAAGGCTTGACTATTCCGCGTTCTTCCAAAACATCAAGGGTATATTCCCCCGCTGTCATAAAGGCATGGTCTAACACACTTTCCCCGTCTATTTCGACAGTCAAATACTGCTCAACCATCATAATTAGGGCATTAAAAAATTCATCTTTGTTCATTAGCTTTTACTCCGTTGCGCTTTTTTATCGCCGTTATAACGCCCAACAACGCTGTAGTCGCGGTCTGGGGTTCCGAGGGTCAAGTCAAAAACAAGCTGCCCGATCGCCATGCCGGGATACAAAGGCAACGGTTTTAAGTTGAGGTTGATCAACTCCATTGTCAACACCGAATGATTCCATCCTGGGTCACAAAACCCGCTGTAAATATGTTGATAAAATTGCCGCCCGTTAGTGCTTTTTAAGTGGAAATCAGCCTTCAAAAAATTGGGTAGACAGAAGGTTTCGAGGGTTGCCACCAACGCTCGATCGCCGGGGCAGAATTGATAAGGCCGGGACTCAGAAAAAATTGATAAGTCGATTTCTTCATAGTCAACAACCTCGCCGCCGTCGTAAACCTTGCGACAGCGTAACAGTTCGGCGGAATTGCCCACCCTGACATCAAGGGATGCGGGCTGCACCATTTCTGGCAAAAACGGGCTAACCATTGGCCGCACTTTCCGTGGCACGTCCTCCGAGATAAACGAATAGAAAAAGCGGAGTTCATCGGGCACAATCCCCCGACACAGATCCGCAATTTGGCGATCAATTAAAATCATTTTTCCCTCGAATAAAATCAGCGATCAAATCAATCCAAAAGTCTTCAACCATGTCGGGCGACAACTGAAACACCGTCCACCCCTGCCACTGGGCTAGGTTCAACTTTTCATAGTCCCGGTGTAAGCCCGCCGCTGAATTGTGTCCCCCGTGGCGTAGGTAAATCCCGCCCTGAATCTCGATCGCCGTTTTAGATGGCACATGGGCAAAATCAAACCGGAACTTACGACCCTTGATGCCCTGATATTCGGCAACCAAATCGAGGTCAGGATAGGATGATTCCCAAAGGTGCTCAAACTGTCTTTCAGCGGTCGAAGTCATAATCGAGTTTGTCCGTCAGCACAGACAGCGAGTAAGTTTTGTCTAGTTCATCTCGGAATCGTTGGCGATCGCCTGGGGGCAGGTCACTAGGATTAAGCAGGCTATCAATGGAAGCAATAAGGTTAAAAGCACCACCCAAAAGTAGGTCATCAATTTCTGAACGGGTAGCGGCGATCCGGGTTTCGAGGGCATTGGATTGGCGGGAAAATAGGGAAAACAGTTTGCGCCCAAGATAGGCTTGGATGGGTTCGGCAATGCCTTTGGTGAGAATGCCAACCGCCCAATAGATAGGGATGCCCACGGCTAACTTAAGGAAGAAGTCAAAATTAATGCCGTGGGACGTAAAAAAGTCAATCATTGGCTAACCCCTCAAGATATTGACCAATCGCAACACAAACGCTGAACAGCAAAAAAATAATTAACAAGGCAGGCCACAATACAATACAGGTACAAGCGCCAATCCCGTTTACCAGCCAATCTTCCCAATCATCGGACTTTGGAATGGGTATCTTGCCATAAAAAACAATGGCAGAAACCAAAGTAAAGCCAGCAAACAGATAAATCAAAGAAACAAAAAAGTCAATCATGGGATTTCTCCAATCTGCGAATCAAAAAAGCGACTGTAACAGCAGGCCAAGCACTCCAAAGCAACAGCCACAAAATCACGCCAATCAAGCAATCCCACCATCGAACCCCATACGGGCAAAGCTTGTCCTTGCGGATGATATAAAGCACCACAGGGAACCCAATCAATAGGTAGTAGGAAAAATCAAAAAAACTCATTTATTCCTCCAAACAGTTGGCAATGGTGGGGAATTGGTCGGCAAAAATTTCGCGGATAGCGTTGGCAATGTCCCGGTGTTCCTTCTGGGTTTCCGGTGAGTTCCGAACTTTTAAGTAATGAATCCAACTACGCACATTTCCTTTCATGTAGAGTCGGGTTTGGGTGTTCAAAGGAAGAATCATCCGTGCGCATTCCTTGGCAATTCCTTTGTCTATAGCCTCTTGGTAAGCAACATAGGCGCGACCCCAAAGCCACTGTTGCGCGTCTAAGAACCATCGCTTAGTGTCTTCATCCAAATCATCAATTGAATTTTGTCGATTCTTTGTATCTTGCCGCCGCGCAAAGCAAGGTTCATAGCCCAAAACCTCTGCATAACGTTGGGAAAACTCCTGAAATGAGAACGATTTATGTCTGAGTATTTGCGCGGCGATCGCCCTTGACGTGACAATTTTCACCGTCATATCGCACATTTCAAACACAGACCAATGACCCATCCTCATGCAATACCGCAACAGCCCTTCATAGTCGGGGTTTTCCTGATTGGGACTTGATACGCGGGCACAATAGGCGATCAATCCCTCTGGCGACAATAGGCGATCGCCTTCGGTGCAGATAAACGGCTGAGTAACGGAAATGAATTTGACTTCCATGGATTAATTAATAAAGCTAACTCGCCTAGTTCGTGAACTTGGTAGCCCCTGGGCCACCCTAGCGGCGTCTTCCTCAGCATTAACCCGGCGTTGCCAGTAATCAATCGCCTGGGTCAACTCCGCCAAGCTGCGGTAAGTAACATTCCGCCCTTCAATCCCATAACTGCTAATCTTGCCACCCTGCATATCCTGAAACGCTTGGATCAATCCATCAAGGATTTTTTTAGACGGCGATCGCCCATCATAGGGAACATCCACCGTGGCAAGGTTGGCCAATAGTTTGATATTTCCCGCGCCGATAGACCGGCCAATGCCGTCCCCATCTACCACCCTCGCCGACCAATAATATTCACCGGGGTCAAGGTTGGACGTGTTAGCCCCATCTACCGTCACTAACCAACCATCGTCTTCAACGGCGATCGCCGTGGGGATAGTTTCCGCCCCCGCAATATTTACCGCCAGCGTCCATTCGTCTGATTTATAAGTGGGGTGAGTGGCGATCCAATTTGTAGAGATTCCGATAGTCAGGGAGGCAGGAACATTTAAAGGCACGGCAAACCATCAACGCGACTTTTTAATCCTGTATTTATCCAAAAAAAAGACGCCTTTAACAGCGTCCACTTGAACGAATCCCCACCAGATTTCTCCGGTAAAGTACAGTTCTATTTTATTTTTTTGCTGAATTGCTTGCCGCAGTCCCGGCATAGCCAACGCTGTTTATTGCGGCGTTGCCCGTTTTTAACCGTGTTTAGACTGTTGCAGACTGGGCAGACTTTCCCAAGCGGATTAATGCGTCCTCTATGTCAATTACACAATCATGGCGAGTCGGGCGGATACCGAACTCTGGACGGTTGGACATCATTAGATCGTGTTCTTGCGCCAACTTTCCCCGACTGACAGGAAAAACTTCTACTATGCGACGATCCGTAAAGTTATCCCATCCATATACTTTTTTGGGATAATCGAAAGTTTCCCAGTGTTCTTTGTCTGATTTTTTCCATTGAACGTAGGCGTCCAATAACTCTTCTTGGGCCAAATTAAATTTAGCATTAACTTCCGCCCCATTTGCCCCGCTGGTATCGTAAGCAGAAAAAACTTCAAAATACTGCCCGCCGACTTTAAATAATACTTGCATCATTTCGCTTTACCTTTGTGTAGTTGTTCGATTGTGCCTTTGATTGGCGACAGAGGCGATCGCCGTTTATAATTTGACTGTCCCCGCTTTTCGTAGTTGTTTGGCGGGGATTTTGGT
>JBJOGT010000282.1:0-8018 GCA_046048115.1 Cyanobacteriota bacterium
GTTTTTTTAGTAAAACCATCGTCCGCTATGTCCAGGATCACGGTAACGCCATTGTGACCGCCGATGCGTTAAATGATCAGCGTTTTCAATCCTCGGAATCGATCCTGAAGCAGGTGATCCATGCTTCTATGTGTGTACCCCTCAAACCCCGGGATGAAATCATTGGCTTGATTTATGTGGATAATCTCTCCCTCACCAATATTTATTCCCATGAAGATTTGGAATTTTTAACCAGTCTGGCCAATCAGGCGGCGATCGCCATTGAGAATGCCCAACTTTATCAAAAGATCCAGGCCGAAGCGGTAATGCGGAGCAAGTTAGAGCGGTTTTTCTCCCACACAGTCCGGCAAAAATTACGGGAAAAAGGCGGCAGTTTATGGGACATCACCGACACCGAAGTGACCATTTTGTTTGCGGATATTAGCAGTTACACCGCCCTCTCTTCCCAGCGATCGCCACGGGAAATCATTGCTTTCTTAAACGAATACTTCACCGTGATGGTGGAAGAAATTATTTTTCCCCTCGAAGGCACCCTGGAAAAATATGTGGGGGATGCCCTATTGGCCTGTTGGGGAGCCCCCTATGCCCAGCCCGACGATACGGAAAAAGCTGTCCAAGCGGCGATCGCCATGCAAAAGGCTGTCCAGAGACTCAACGAACAATGGAAAGCCAACACAGGGCTGGAAATTGCCATTCACATCGGCCTCAACACCGGCCATGTCGCAGCGGGCAATATTGGCTCACGGGAACTGATTCAATATGCCGTTATTGGCGATACAACCAATGTCTGTAGTCGCATCTGTAGCATTGCTAAGGCGGGGGAAATTATCCTCGCAGAGAGTACCGTCGCTAAACTTAATCCGCAGGCCTATCCCGTTGATCCCCTTGCCCCAGTCAATGTCAAAGGCAAAGATCACCCCCTCAAGTTATACCGTTTACCCTGGCACCAGCTTTAACCCCTGGCGTTTCCCAATGGATTTTTCTGGTTGAACCCCGTAAGCTATTTTGAGAAGATCTAACGTCGATTCAGCCAGAGTTAGTTTCCCAATCCCGTTCCAAATAGTCCTCTCACCTTGACCTCAATGAGTATTTGCATTAACCCAGAGTGTAAAAATCAACACAATAGTGAAACCCTACTGTTTTGTCGGGGGTGTGGGTCAGAATTGCTGATTGATGGGCGTTATCGCACCACCCGTCAACTGGGAAGTGGGGGTTTTGGTAAAACCTATGAAGTCTTAAACCATACCCCCCATCAATTATTTAGCCAGGCCGGAGACCTACGGGTCTTGAAGGTGTTAAGTCATAACTGGCCAAAATACATAGAAATGTTCGAGCGCGAAGCCCAAGTTCTTTCCCACTTAAACCACCCTGGTATCCCCAAAGTCGAACCAGATGATTATTTTATTTACCATCCCCATAACGCCTCTGAGCCATTGCACTGTTTGGTGATGGAAAAAATAGAAGGCTTAAATCTACTGGAATATGCGGTGCGGCGCAAAACCGTGATCAAACAAAAACGGGCGCTCCATTGGTTAATTCAACTGGCCACTATTTTGCAGGAAGTCCACAAACATAACTTTTTCCATCGGGATATTAAGCCCTCCAATATCATGCTCCGTTCCGATGGGCATTTGGCCCTCATTGATTTTGGGGCGGCCCGCCAAGTTAGTGAAAGCTTCATGGAAAAACGGGTTCAAGGCCAAGTCACTGGCATCATTTCCGCTGGCTATACGCCCCTAGAGCAAATGCACGGGCA
Organism: Cyanobacteriota bacterium; assembly: GCA_046048115.1. Taxonomy (GTDB): domain Bacteria; phylum Cyanobacteriota; class Cyanobacteriia; order Cyanobacteriales; family Microcystaceae; genus Synechocystis. The sequence continues at coordinate 1,757 of JBJOGT010000282.1, forward strand.
AGCGGGGCCCCAATCGGATTTTTTTGCCCTGGGTAGAACCTTTGTTTTTTTTGTTAACGGGGCAAGAACCCGGTGACTTTTATGATCCCACCACTGACACCCTACGGTGGGAACAGGCCACCACCGATATTGATCCCCCGTTGATTGCTTACCTCAACTACCTCATGGCCCGGTTGCCCCACCAGCGTCCTAAAAATGCCACGGAAGTTTTACACGGGTTAACGGAAATTTATCAACAACTCTATCCCAGTCACCACAATCGTCCCCAACCCAACCAAGGTAATGCCCGGCGATCATTGCCGCCTCCTCCTTTGCCGCCCCTGAAGCCGATCGCCGCGCCGACCCAACCCCTAACGGCTAGTGAGTCTGGCTTCAACAAGCCCCCGGATTTAGGGAGTCCGCCCCCTAGTCAATCCAAGCCCATCAATATTTTCTCCCAATCCCCGCCGCCCTCTTCTTCCCCACCGCGTTCGAGTTCCTTCCCGTCGGTGGCAGCAGGAACAAACGCCCCCTTACATCCGGAATTTATTGCCCTTTGTCAACAGGAATTAGCGGAATTTGTGGGGCCGATGGCGGCAATTATTTGCCAGCGTATCCGCAATCAATCGAATCTATCTCAACAAGAATTTATTGAGCAATTAGCGCAAAAAATTCCCGATCGCCAGCAGGGGGAGCAATTTAAAAAACGTTTAACAGTCTACTGAGGTGTATCGAAATTTAACATTTCCATGGCCATCTGGAGACTGACCTTCATGCGGTTAAGGGAGGCGGCCAGAATGCCAATTTCATCTTTGCTTTTTTGGGGAAATTCTCCATCCATTTCACCGAGACTAATTTGTCGGGCTAATTGGGACATTTTTTGGAGAGGATTGGTAATGGTTTGTTTAACAAAAATATTGATAATCACCATGGCGAGCACGAGGAAGAAGCTGACGATACCAATGGTTAAAAGCTGTAATTTACGGGCATTTTCAAATACCTTACTGGCGGGGACGGAAATCATTTGCGTGCCGACAATTTCATTGAGCTTCCACCCAAAACCATTGTCACGACCATAGGAAGCTAACTGGCTTTTGGGGGCAACATCCGGGGTACTGTGACACCGTAAACAACTGTCTTGGGTAACGGCGATCGGACGACTGATATAAAAAATATTGCCGCTGGGAAGGGAACGAAAACCCACCTTTTCCTCTAGGTCAGGATTGTTGCGAAACGTTTCCACAATGGTTGCTTCAAACGGATCAGCTTTGTCCCGTAAATTGGTGGGATTTAACGTAGCTTCTTTGTAGAAAAAATCGCTATATTCAGGACGTTTTCTCAGTTCTTCAAACACTTCCCGGGCCGAGTATCCTGGTACGGTTTGGGGTAAAAATTGATCTTCGGTTTCCAGTCTAGCCGCTAACTCTGGGTTAATTTGCGTGCTGGTGTAGTGTCGCACAGACCCCATGGTTTCAATCAATAAAAATGCTTTTTCAGCAATAATTTGCTCAGCGTTGCGGTCTAACAAAAAAGAGAGGGCCAGTCCGGTGAATAAAATCGTAGCAAGAAAAATGCCGATGAGAAGTAAATTGAGCTTTGCCCCTAGCTTAAGGTTGCCTAACATTTTTTGAGAACAAAAAGGAGATAATCTTTACTGACAAAAGTCATTGTATCAGTAATTCCCATTATGGGATTTTGAGCTAATTTAAGCGGATTTTATTGAGAATGGTTGCAATAACGATCTCTGAGAACCTCATCAAATCTGTGAACACCAGGGAAAATGAGCGAACCGACGGTAATGAAATCAAGTTAGCACGGCAAAGCGTTTCAGTAGTAGGGCAGGAATAATTACCAAGGCCCCTATGCTGATACAAGTTAGGCTTTGAATACTATTGAGGGGATGGGTGGAAAAAAGCCTATTCATCAAGGACATTTGACTGAACAAAAATTGGCTAATCATCACACATAGCACCCCGATCGCCGGAACATAGGCAATGGATTCAGTTTTGCGCCGTAAAGTGGCCCAAAGGGAGGGAATAAATTGGCTAATGCTCAGTAAATAGAAGGTTTCCGCCGCCACCAAGGTCAACACGGCCATTGTCCGGGCCAGGTCAACATTTTCTGTTTTGTGGAAAGTCACCTCGAACAGGCCAAAGACAACCAAAAGATTGAAGAGACCAATGATGGCAATGCGCCAGAGTAATTGGGGTGTTAATAGGGGTTCATGGGGCGGACGGGGTGGGCGTCGCATGGTTTTATCGGCCTTCGGCTCAAAGGCGAGGGTGGCACTGAGGGCGACAGAACTGACCATATTGACCCACAAAATCTGCACCGGCAAAATGGGTAGGACTTCCAACAGTAAAATCCCGGCCATAATGGTCAGGGCTTCCCCCCCATTGACCGGCAAAATAAAGCCAATGGTTTTGAGTAAATTGCGGTAGACGGTGCGCCCTTCCTCCACGGCGGCTTCAATGGAGGCAAAATTATCGTCGGTGAGGATCATATTGGCCGCTTCCTTCGCTACCTCGGTGCCCGTAATGCCCATGGCAATGCCGATGTCAGCTTTTTTAAGGGCTGGGGCATCGTTGACCCCATCTCCGGTCATGGCCACCACTTCCCCTTTGGTTTGCAGGGCTTCTACTAAGCGTAATTTTTGTTCTGGGGCCACCCGCGCAAAGACATTACTGGTTTCGACAGCGTTGGCCAGTTCAGTTTCTGCCATGGCAGCGAGTTCTTGCCCGGTAAAAACGGGGGCATCTTCTGCGGGGCTAATGCCGAGTTGTTGGGCGATCGCCTGGGCTGTGACGGCATGATCACCGGTAATCATTTTGACCTGGATGCCGGCGGTTTGACAGGCTTTGACGGCGCTGATGGCCTCGGGACGGGGGGGATCGATCATGCCTTGGAGGCCGAGGAAAATTAGCCCTGTTTCTAGATCCGGATGATTTAATGTCTGTTGTTCGGCGGTGACGACTTTTTGGGCAAAGGCCAACACCCGTAATCCTTGGGCCGCCATGGTCTGCATCGTGGCCGTGATAGTATCCCGCTGGCTTTGATCTAAAGCGTTGATGCTGTGTCCCTGCCATTGGCGACCGCACCGTTGAACCACCGCTTCCACCGATCCCTTGAGGTAAATGTAATGCTCCTGGGTGGAACGTTGGTGCAATGTCGCCATGTATTGCAATTGCGATTCAAAGGGGAGGGCATCCAGACGGGGTTGGGACTGCTCTAGGGCTTGGCGATTAAAACCCGCTTTTTGGGCCGTCACAATTAATGCCCCTTCCGTGGGGTCCCCCGCCACTGTTAACTGGCCGTCATGGATTTGTAAATGGGCATCGTTGCACAGTAATCCACAAAGTAAACAATCTTTGAGGGCAGGATGTTGATCCAGGTCAACGGTTTTACCTTGGTGTAGAATTTCTCCCCCGGCGTCATAACCGACTCTCATCACATCATAGGAACGTTCCCCCGCCCAAATCCGCTGGACGGTCATCTGGTTTTCCGTTAACGTGCCGGTTTTATCCGAGCAAATAACGGTGGTACTGCCCAGGGTTTCCACCGCTGGTAATTTACGGATGATGGCGTGGCGTTGGGCCATACGATTGACCCCGATCGCCAGGGTAACGGTAACCACGGCGGGGAGACCTTCGGGGATGGCACTGACCGCCAGGGCCACAGCGGACTTAAACCCGTCGGCCCAATGACCCCCTTTGCCGATCACCACCGCAAACAAGGCCGTTGCCAGGGTCAAAATGCCATAGAGCAATGTTTGGCTAAATCTCTTGATTTTGCGGGTGAGGGGGGTTTCCAAGCTACTGCTTTTAGCCATTAACTGGGAGATGCGCCCGGTTTGGGTTTGATTGCCGATCGCCACCACCAAACCCCGACCTTGCCCAGCGGTGATTAAACTACCGGCAAAAGCCATATTGTGGCGATCGGCCAGGGGGGTATCAGCATCAAGGGGATCTAAGGATTTTTGTACCGGCAACGATTCTCCGGTTAAGGCCGCTTCACTCACCTGCAAATCCCGGAGTTGGATCAAGCGTAAATCCGCTGGCACCTTATCCCCCGCCGTTAGGAGCACCAAATCCCCCGGCACTAATTCCCGCGCATTGAGCCGTTTTTTTTGCCCCCCCCGCAGGACGGTTGCCTCCGTAGAGACGGATTTGGCCAAGGCAGCAAGGGTATTTTCGGCTTTGGATTCTTGCAAAAAGCCAATAATGGTATTGATTAACGTCACCCCTAAAATCACCCCCGCATCGACCCAGTCCCGCAAAAGCAGGGTGACCACCCCGGCCACCAAAAGGATATAGATCAACGGTTGTTTAAATCCCAAGAGGAACCGCTCTAGGGGACTTTTGCCGGTTTTGCTGGTCAGTTCATTGCTGCCGTAGCCTTCCTGTCGTGGGGAAATCTGATCCGGGGTTAATCCCTGCCCGCCATCCGTTGCCAAACGGGACACCAGATCGGCGATCGCCATTTGATGCCAAGGATGTTCCGAAGGAGGGAGGGAAGGGGTCATATCAAATTATGCTAGGCCGCTGCCAATGATTCCAACAGGTTCAAACCGACAACGGAATGGCCTTGGTTATCCAGGGGAGGGCTATAGCTCACCATTACCGCTGGGGGAGTCGTCGGTAAACAGGCTAGCATAACCCCACTCACCCCCGACTTACAGCTAAATCCTGTCCGCTGAAAAAACGTTTGGGACAGTTCATACAGCCCGGAATGGGCTAGGGTCTGTTGCACACTGCGGGTGGTTTCTGAGGTCAGGGGTAAGGCCGGGGCTTGCAACATTAACCCCAATCGCCACAAATCGTTAATGGTGCCGGATAAACAACAAATATGGTTGTAGGTGTCTAGGGCAAGGGCAGGATGTTGGAGAGTCTTTTTTTCTCCCATCAAAGCGGCGATCGCCTGGTTGCGGGGATTGGGGAGGGAACGGACGGAGGCTAAAAGATCGGGGTCTAAATATAACTGACAGCCTGCCGTTTGGTTCAGCCAGTTTGCTAAAGTTTGACAGCGTTCAGTGGCAGTTTGGCCGGGGAGATTATCCGCTAGGCAGATGGCCCCGCTGTTGATCATGGCGTTGCGGGGAAACCCCTGATCTTCTTGGAGTTGGGAAAGGGAATTATAGGCTTTGGCGGAAGAGCGATCGCCGACTTTGGTGCGGAGCCAAGCCGTTCCCTGGTGATGTAAGCAATACAACAACAAAAAGGGTTTAATGACACTCATCATGGAGAACCTTAAGCCCGTATCCCCTGCTTGATAGATAATGCCCTGGCGATCCCCTACTTGGCAGGCAAAGGCTTGGGGGTCAACGGTGGCCAGTTGGGGGATATAGGTCGGTAGTTTTCCCGTTTGACATTGGGCACGGGCGGCGAGAATCCATCGCTCCCACTGGTCAGGGTCAATAGCGCGGAGGTTATTTTGGGACATGATGACATCTGGGCAATTTTGATCATTGACTGTTATTCAAGATGCACTTTGATAAAACTCTCTGGTGTTAGACACTCAAAATCTGCGATTGCTTGGATTAATTTTCTATTGCCAGAGACAAAACAATCTGCTCGGCCATATTTAGCCGATAAATATATTTCTATATCTTCAGATGGAATAATGTTGCTATGAATCAAACTTGATTTTTCTTTTTCCCAATTGATGGTAGAAGGTAAATAATAGATGTTCAACCATTGCCAGATATTAGAAATAATTGCCCCGGCTTGATTTTTATCATATAAATATTTACTAACTCTGCGAATTTGATCTATAAGCTCTTCTGACAGAATGACTTCTGAATTTAAAATTTTCAGCTTATTTCTATAACCAAGGGCTTCTAAAATTGAACTTTCTAAACTTTGTTTGTCCGCATCGCCAATGATGAATATATTGGTGTCTAAGAAAATACGTCGCAAGGGTGTCATGGTGAGATTCTACCTTTTTCCTTGAGCATTTCCAATTTAACTTGATGGATGAGGTCTAATATTTTTTCGGGGCTATCGTAACCTTTCTGTAGCATTATTTTATGCCGATTTTCAAACTCATCGGGAGATTCTTTTGATACGACAATGACATCAACTTCTCCGCTATTTATTTCTTGAGGTAGGGTTACGTTAAGGATGCCCTCGGTAATTGTGCCTTTGGTTTGAATGATTTTCATAGTATCCTAACAAGTCAACACGTTAATTATAAATTAAATTTTCTGTCGCCGTTGATGGATTATCCTCTTGAGTTTTTATATGGGTTTGATTCCCGCTTGATCAAGAATTTGGGGAATGAGATC
>JBJOGT010000283.1:0-3125 GCA_046048115.1 Cyanobacteriota bacterium
TCCATGGTTTCTACGTCAAATTGGCGATCGGGGAAATGCTTCTGCAACGTTTCTTGCACCCAATAGGTCTGTACGAGGGCAAGTTGGCTTTTGCGTGAGCCGATCCGAATGGGGCGGGCAGAAGTCGAGACAGTCATGAAGCGTTAAAAATAATATTTAAAATAGACCCGATCTAGCATAGCATCAGAGGTCTGCTGCCTCAGATTCGAGCCTCTTAGCATCAGTTAACCTGTTGTGTGTGTTCAAAAAATCCAACAAAATGGTGCGATGGCGATCGCCGAGGGGTTTAATGGCTTGGGCTTGGGGGGAATAGGCTTGACCCCGCTCAATATCGTCAAGGGAAATCAGCGCCAAATCCCACCCTTCCTGCAAATTCAGAGCCGACAGGGGCACAGTCAAGGGATGGGAAAAAACGTGGCGGATGGCGACCTGATCACTATAGGGGCGGAAATAAACGGGATCGGTCATTTTGAAGCCAATTTCTTCCCAAATTTCCCGCTTAACCGCCTGGATCGGACTTTCTCCTGGTTCAAGGTGACCGCCAAACAGGGCCCAACAGCCCGGATAGAGAATGGTGGGAATATCATCCCGCAGTTGTAACAATAGGCGATCGTCTTGGTAAAGAATGGCGATCGCCACCTCTGGCGGGGAATGCAATGTCAAGCGAGGCTCACTTGGCGAGGCGTTTGTGGGGCAAGAATTGATCATCTAAGTTAACGCGGGGCGTAGTTGGTGTTTCTGTGGCAATCGGTGTGGCGATCGGGCGATTAGCGGTGGGATTGGCAATGGGCAAATTGGTTGTTTTTTGGGGGGGGGGAGCCGGGCTTGGTGATGGCATTAATGCTGCTGCTCCACTGGCAGGGAGATTTTCCGTATCTTCATTTTTTTCAACTTCTTCAACATTCACAACTTCAATAACACCATTGCCCGTTGTTTCCGGGTTGGGGTCAACCGCTTCAATCACCGTTACGGCGGGGGTCGGCTGCGGTGGGCTTGGGGCTTGGCTATTCTCAACAGGGGGAGATTGATCGGCCACAGCGTCCGCCGAAGGGGATGTGGGGGTAGATGACTCTGCTGTTTCCGTGGGTCGGGGAGTGGTCATTTCAATGACATAGGATTCCCCTAATTTTTCCGGGCCAATAAAAATCGCTTCAAAGGCCACTTCCCCCTTGACGGAGACCACTTCCCCTTTTTTGGGCAATGCCCCATCGGTTCTCACCCAAACTTTACCGGTTTTATCTTGGATTTGATACGCTCCGCCTTCTAAAAAGGGGGCAACGTTAACCACAATTCCTTGGAGATTAACCGCACGTTGATTGGCGATCTCGTCAAGTTTGGCAATGTCTAAATAACCCTGGGCCCAGCCAAAGGGGTTTAAGGGACTGCAACTGACCATCCACCCACTTAGGCAGAGAGGCAGTAGGACTTTTCGATAGAGTTGGGATAGGGTTTGCTGCATTCTGTCCCTCACAAGCACGGCTTTTGCGCCCATCATACTAGCCTATCCCCCCCCTCGTCATGGGGCTGGATGCCAATTTTGGGAATTTGATCAATAGGGAGCGCTTAGGATATGGGACGCAATCCCCGGCCAAAAGATGCCAAAATTTAGGGGTTAAGCTGCTTCACCAGCGCATTAGTAGTTGACCTATGTTGGATCAAAGTCAAGTTCAAAAGATTGCCCATCTGGCCCGTTTAGAGATTACCGCCGAAGAAGAAATTCAGTTTGCTCAACAATTGAGCAGTATTTTGGATTATTTTGAGCAGTTAAGTGAGTTGCCCACGGACGGAGTACCGCCGACCACAAGGGCGATCGAGTTGAGCAACATTGTTCGGGAAGATCGCCGCCAAGATTGGGGCGATCGCCAGGGATTGTTTGATAATGCGCCAGAACCGGAAGGGGACTTTTTCCGGGTTCCCCAAATTATGAACACCGATGAAGACTAGAACCAACACCACAAACCCAAACAAAGTGTGATAACTTAGGGATGGCTCGGACTCATGCGATCTCAACGCCCAAATCTTGTCAGGACCGGAAGGTAGCAGCAATACGGGATGCTTGTGATAGGCGTGAAATCCGGGCTTTCCGCATTTTAAGGGTGTCTAACGAGTTTCGGGTTGCCTTTGTTAAACCATCGCCGCTGTTATGACCTTCTCCGTTACTGTTTCTTTACCTGAATCTGCCACCGGACAATTTATTTGCCAACGGGATCTTGATTTGTTCGATCAATTTGATTGCCAAACCCTGGCAACCCAAGCCGCTAAAGGACGATTTTTGCGCTTAACGGAACAGCAAGAAAACGGGGCAATTTTTGTAAAACAAGGGGAAGACGGTTACACAGGTTGGTTGCCCCTTAGTGCTTTAAACGATTTAGAACCGGCATCAAAACCCTATCAGGCTCTTTTGGTTGATCCTGGAATGATTAAATCCCGTATTCCCCAGATTATTGCCTATGGGTTACAGGCCCAAGAGCAGCCTAATCAATACCGTTGGGGCGGCAACATTGGCCCTGATTTTGATTGTTCTGGCTTAATCCAAGCAGCCTTTGCCTCCCAAGGCATTTGGTTACCAAGGGATTCCTATCAACAGGCAGCCTTTTGTGAAAGAATTATCGATGTTCGTCACGCCTTGCCATCAACGAAGGATGAAATTGATCAGGCGTTAAGTCAACTCCTACCCGGCGATTTACTCTTTTTTGGCAGTCAACGCATCGACCATGTGGGACTGTATTTAGGCGCAGGCAAATACCTCCACAGTTCCGGCAGAAGTCGGGGGCGTAACGGCATTGGTATTGATTCTTTATCAAATTTAAGTGATCCCATTAGTCACACCTATTTTCAAACGTGGTGGTATGGGGGACGGGTCAAGGAAAGTTTTGATCCCCAACGCCATTCATTGGCCACCACCAACATTGCAGTGGACACTGATTTGTTGAAATAAAGCTTCATTTTACCTGCCATGAATCCCGCTTACAATTGAATAAACCCTTGATGGAATGGCGAAGTCCGATGAATATGCTTAATCGCCAAATTTGCCAACTCCCCGCTGAACGGATTGCTAGCCTAAAAGCTACCTATCCTGAAAAGTTTGTCCCCCCCGATCAGATTTTTAGTCAAATTCATCGCGG
>JBJOGT010000284.1:0-4500 GCA_046048115.1 Cyanobacteriota bacterium
GAGGGAGCTTAGACCTAATCCGGCTACAAATTCACTGGCGGTAATGCCCCCCATGCTGACTCCGATTTTCTGTAATAGGGCGATCGCCGCTGTTTGGGTCATGGGCAGGTTATATAGGCGAGAAAGGGAGACAATTAACGCCACATCAATAACGGCCCCACTCAATAAATCCACCACCGTCACGGGATTCAGGGCGATCGCCGCTGCTTTAATGATTACGGACTTTTGGATCAGTTGGTTGGCTAAATCATCCCTGAGCCGCATTTTTTGCTGTACCAACTTTTCATTCAAATGATCGGCACAAAGCAGGGTATTTAACGCCACCAAAGATTTACCTTCCCGTTGCAGTAGGTCAATGATTTTGCCCCGTAATCCATTGATATCGGGCTGGCCACGGTATTGATGTCGTTGTAACTTTCCCGTGGCCGTGGGCCGCATTTCCGTCACCAAAGGACTGGCTGAGACTAATACAATTTCCTCTGGCGAAAGCAATTCCTTGACCCGTTCATCCCGTATTTTTTCGTAAATTAATTGGCGATCGGTTTCAGGATATTGATCAATTTTGTTAAAGACCAATACTATGGGTTTGCCCACCGCCCGCAGTTGGGACAGGGCCTGAAATTCCACCTGGGACATATCCCCTGCAATGACAAATAGAATTAAGTCAACCTGTTGGGCCACGGCGATCGCCACGGCTTCCCGGTCTTCCCCCTTCACCTCATCAATGCCGGGGGTATCAATGAGGTGTAACTGGGCTTTGCCCCACCCCGACACCGTCACTGTGGGTAAACCGTCCTGTTCTCCCTGGGTGAGTTGCCACGGGGCCGACTGTTGGGTTTGGGTGACGCCATGGATCGGCCCTGTGGGAAAAACCGGCTTTTCTAATAAGGCGTTGAGCACAGAGGACTTGCCCCGTCCCACTAAGCCAAAGGCCGCAATCTGCACCACCCCTTGATTGAGATTTTCCAGCATGTCACACAGGCGATCGATTTCCGTTTCTAGCCCTTGTTTTTCCTGGGTACTGAGATCAAGCTGTTGCACGATCGCCGCTAGACTGGCAGTGGCTCTACGGTAATTCAGATCTTCTTGAATGGCGTTGATACTGGCCAAGGTCTGGTCAAGGTCGGCAAAGGGATCACTGTTCATGGAAAGCTGCTGTATTGATGGGGGAAGGGGCGCGGCGATTTCACCCAAGGGTGTTTACCATATTTAGGATAATCATTGTCATTGTTGCACTGCCATGGTTCCTACTGCCCCTCCCACCCCTACCCCATCCCCTTTAACAACCCCGGAAATTTTTCGCATCTCTCCCCTGATTAAACTGACGCTGATCAATCTTTATTTGGCGTTAACCGTTCCGTTGCCAATTCTAGCCCTGGTCACTCAGCATCAACGGATTCTGGCCGCCTTACTCACCGTTGCATTGGCGATCGGACTACTGGCGTTGGGGGCAGCCTTAAGTGAACAGGTGGTGTTAACGGATCAACAGATTCAAGTACGATATCCCACCTGGGTACCGTCATTTTTTCGTTCTGGCTGGCAGTTACCTTGGTCAGAGGTGAGGGAGTTGAACTGTCGCACAACGGGACAGGGGGGTCTGGTTTATTATTTTGTGACTCCCCAACGGGATCGGGCTTATTTATTACCCATGCGGGTGGCGGGGTTTAATCGTCTGACCCAATTGGTAGCGGCCCAAACAGGCATTGAGACTACCTCCGTTCGTCCCCTGTCCCAACCCTGGATGTATATTGTGCTTTTTGGCTTTACCTTAATTCTCTGGGGCGTAGAAGTAGGGTCAGCCCTGATGGCATGGCAGGGGTTAACCTGAAAACTGGCAATGGTATAGGTCTTTTATGGGATGTTTACGGTTTTTAAGCCATAACATTTTTTTCAAAGTGTGACCCCCCAGCCGTGAATCAATGCGATGTCTATTTCCTTCTTATTCAAGTTATTGCTGCCGTTGGTCAGTAGTGTTGCCCTGGTGAATTGTGCGGCGATCGCCGAGTGGAATGCCGTTTCCACCGACGTGGACAGCCCCTCTTCCAAGCCCCAGGTCAGCCAGCAAAACGTCAAGGCAGTTCCCATCCTCAAAGGGTTAGAACATCCCTGGGGTATGGCCTGGCTACCCAATGGCGATATTTTGATTACCGAACGACCAGGGCGACTCCGCATTGTTCGAGATGGGGTTCTCGATGCCCAGGCGATCGCCGGTGTGCAACCGGTTTCAACGGTGAGTGCCCAACAACTATTTGCCTCCCAGCAGGGGGGTTTATTGGACATTGCAATCCATCCCCGTTTTGCCGAAAATCGCTGGGTATATTTCACCTATGCCCACGGCACCCCGAAGGCCAACCGCACCCGAGTAGCCAGGGCAATGTTTGACGGGAAAACACTACGGGATTGGCAAGTGATTTTTGAAGTGGGGCAAGCAAAACCGGGGGGGCAACATTTCGGTTCACGCTTAACATGGTTACCGGATCAAACCCTCCTTGTTTCCATTGGCGATGGCGGTAATCCCCCGGTTCAGTTGGAGGGAGACTTAATTCGCAAGCAGGCCCAAAACCGGGCCAGTCATCTGGGTAAAGTGATTCGGATCAATGATGATGGCACAGTGCCCAGGGATAATCCCTTTGGGGATGATCCCAATGCAGCCCCGGAGGTCTGGAGTTACGGACACCGTAATATCCAGGGCATGGCCTATGACACTATTACCCAACGGGTTTGGGCCACCGAACATGGCTCCCAGGGGGGCGATGAATTGAATCTGATTGAAGCAGGAAAAAATTACGGCTGGCCGGATGTCTCTTTCAGCAAGGAATATGGATCGGGTCAACCCGTTGCCCCAATAACGTCCCGGGCCGATGTGGTCAATCCCCTAAATATTTGGACCCCCTCCATTGCGCCCTCTGGTCTGGCAATTTATAACGGCGATCGTTATCCTGATTGGCGCGGGGATATTTTTGTTGGCGCACTGGTCGAAAAAAGCATCCGCCGCCTACAAATAGGGAACGGCAATCAAGTGATTGGTGAAGTTATGATTCCCATTGGACAACGGGTCAGGGACATTCGCCAAGGGCCTGACGGTCATTTATATGTTTTAACCGACGAGGAGAATGGATCGTTACTGCGGCTAGGGTTGTGACAACCATTGCTCTATTTGGGTCGGATTGGCTCTTTAGCAGTTTTTTGGTACTAGCAAAAAATTAATTAACCCGATGATTGCCATCATATAAAAAGCGAGCACCGGCCCAATGTAATTTATCCCGTAGGGTTTTATAAAAAGAATAACTTTCCCGCAGAATAATAAACTTAGCGCTTCGATGGGACGTCCACACCCCCACCCGTTGCCCCGGCCAAACACTTGTTGCCAGGGAACCATCTGTCCAGAGTTTGGTATTTAATTCGTAATCCCCCAACGGCCAAATATTAACCACCGATCCGGGGGGAATGACAATGGGACGACTCGACAAGCTCAGGGGACAAATGGGGGTAATCACGATCGCCTCCATGCCGGGGTGCAAAATGGGGCCATTCGCCGATGCCGTATAACAGGTTGATCCCGTGGGGGTAGCCACCAACAAACCATCACATTGATATTGATCGACAATTTCCCCGTCTACCTCTACTTCAATGGTTGCAGTGGGCATCCGGTCAATACTGGCGGGTTTAATGGCCATTTCATTTAAGCAATAAACCGTTTCCCCCAGTTTTGCGGCGTTATAGCGATCGCCTTCTAGCAAACTGGCCGCTAACATCATCCGTTGTTGCACCGCATAGCGGTCTTGGCTCAGCCGATCCCAAACAGTTTGGGTATCTTGAAAAATTTCAAACGGTTCCGTTAGAAAGCCTAAATGTCCCCCCACATTCACCGACAAAATGGGAATACCTTCTGGGGATAAATGCCGGGCCGCCGCCAGGGTTGTCCCATCTCCCCCTAGCACCAAGGCCAAATCAATTTTTTCCGTTGCTGAGGCCAAAAAGACGGGATAGGGATTGTCTTTAATACCACTCGGCCCCATCAATACCTTGCAGCCCCTGGCCTCTAGCTCCTTGGCGCACCGTTCCGCATAGGTTTTGCTCTGGGGATGCCCAGCTTTATGGGCGATAATCACCTGCTTGAGTTCCACGGCACTGCCTCACCATTGGTTATGGTTTATCGTACCAACTCTTTCGATTCACGTCTTGGGTTTAATGCCACTGACGGAAAAAACTAACGGATTGCCAATCTTGGGCTGTGCGTTGCTCGATCGCCGTCAAGGCCTCTGGGGAGAGGGGCTGAAAGGCTTGGGCTACTTGGACATTACTGGCCAACTGTTCCACGCTCTCGGCGGCAATAACGCAACTATGGACACCGGGCAGGGAAAGGGTATAGCCCATGGCCTGTTCCATGCCGTCCAGCAGACCGTTTTTAAACAAACGACCATAGGCAGGAATTTTCATGGTGATCACCCCCACATTCTGGGCTTGGGCAACGGGTAACACCGTGCGGGACAAGGGACG
>JBJOGT010000285.1:0-4358 GCA_046048115.1 Cyanobacteriota bacterium
CGAAGTCGGCGTGGCCAGGGGTGTCAACAATGTTAATTAACGTATCTTGATATTTAACGGCGGTATTTTTTGACAGAATGGTGATGCCCCGCTCCCGCTCTAGGTCATTGGAGTCCATCACACAGTCTGGAATGTCTTCCCCTTCCCGGAAGATGCCGGATTGTTTTAAAAGTGCATCGACAAGTGTCGTTTTACCGTGATCAACGTGGGCAATGATAGCAACATTGCGAATGGGAAGGGACATAAGGAGCAAGCGACATCCGATGGTCGCAGTAACAAATTGTAATAATTCAGTTTATCCCACGCCCGACCCCAATGGCTATGGATGAAAATCATGTTCTCTCACCAAACGATCATCAATTGCATGGGTTGTTATCACACAAGTCTGACCGTTTTGGTAGCCAATCAACCCCATCTCGATGGCATGGGAGTCGTCGTGTCAGGGAAAAAAGGGACAACTGAAAAGCTGAAATATTTAAAAACAATGGGTCAAGGCCAAATTGAAAACCGCAGAGGCATAATGGGTCGATCTACTAGACCCTATCAATGAAGGCATCAGCCAAAAACTTTATCTTTCATGCGAAAATGTTGACCTATGCGTAATCAAGATGAGTTGCTGCTAGAGGATTCTTGGGTCGATCCCCTCGATCAATTAGATAATGACGACATTGCAGCCCCCCCACCCCCTGATCCCGATGAAATGTTGGCGCTTCTGTCCCATGAGGAAGCCCCACAACGGATGCTGGCGGCTAGGGCGTTTTGTGAAATTGCCGATGAGCGGGCCGTCGCGCCGTTGGTGGCTCTGTTAAAAGATTCCTGTCCGTTGGTGCGGGTGAGTGCGGCCTATGCGTTGGGACGGAATTCCTCTCCGACCATTGTGGAACCGTTAATGCAAAGTTTACAGACGGATTTCAATGGCTATGTCCGTAAAGGCTTGGTCTGGGCGTTGGGCAATTGCGGCGATCGCCGGGCGTTGGGGCCGTTAATCCATGCGTTAAAAACCGATATTTCAGCGGTGCGGCTGTGGAGTGCCAGTAGTTTGCCCAATGTTGCCAAGCTGGCTTACGAGGATGTCATTGCCACCATTCCGCCCTTAATTGAAGCATTGCGTCGGGATAGATTGGCGGCGGTGCGGAGTAATTGTGCCTGGGCGGTGGGTCAACTCTGTCGGGAACTACCGTCCAATGTGGTCTATGCCACGGCGATCGATGCCTTACTCGAAGCATTAGTAGAAGATGAAGATCTGGGCGTCAAAGAAGATGCCAAGGCGGCCCTATTGCGTTTAGGGGATGCTAGGGGCTTGCAAACCATAGAAGATTTAGAATTCGACGGCTTAATCTAGTTTTATTAACACTCCATGACCCAACCCTTAATTCTCGGTGTGAGCGGGGCTTCTGGCTTAATTTATGCCGTCAGAGCCATTAAATACCTACTAGAAGCGGATTACACCATTGAATTAGTGGCGTCTAAAGCGAGTTATCAGGTGTGGCAAGCAGAAAATCAGATCCAAATGCCCGGCGATCCCGATGCCCAAGCCCAGTTTTGGCGGGAACAGGCCCAAGTCTCGACCGGCGGCAAATTATGTTGTCATCGTTGGGGGGACGTGGGCGCTACCATTGCCAGTGGATCTTACCGGTGTGCGGGGATGGTGGTGATGCCGTGCAGCATGAGCACCGTGGCGAAGTTGGCCATGGGCATGAGTTCGGATTTGTTGGAACGGGCGGCGGATGTGCAAATTAAGGAAGGTCGTCCCCTGATTGTGGTGCCGAGGGAAACACCCCTCAGTTTGATTCATTTGCGTAATTTAACCGCCTTAGCCGAAGCTGGTGTCCGCATTGTGCCCGCCATTCCCGCTTGGTATCACCAGCCCCAAACCATTGAAAATTTAGTGGATTTTGTGGTGGCACGGGCCTTGGATCAATTGGCGATCGCCTGTGTACCGTTGCAACGTTGGCAGGGCAGTCACAATTCTGGGTCGCCGGCGTAACAGTTTTGTAATGGAATTGTCTTGACCAGGGGGGAAGATTACCCGCTAAGCTAGATAAAATGCGCGTAATTTCGGCGTCTGTGAGCAGGGTTTGGCTGTCCAAAATGCCTAGTTAGATCTGGTTAGGCATTGAATTGTGATTGGGTTGTCCCGTTGCTCATCAGCTTACCGACTATCCTCAACCCCACCGTAAGCATCATGGCAAGACGAAAAAAAACCTTTCCCTGTGGACACAAAGGCTATGGGCAACAATGTCACCGCTGCGTCCAGAAACATCTTGATCTAGAAGAAAAGAAACAAGCTAGGTCGGAATGGCAAGCAACCTTTGAAGCTGATCCCATTGACCTTAGACATCTTCCGAAAAATGTTGTCCTGAAAGCGAGGCAAATCCTCACGGGCTTAGCCAATCAACAGGACTATCGAGAATTTTATGGCAAACGCCTTAGACATGATCGTTTTGTGATTAGTATTCCCGTGACTAGACATTATCGGTTAATCTGCCAGGACGATGGCGATCACCTAGAACCCAAGGAAATCGTTTCCCATGAAGATTACAATGTGTGTAAACCGGGACACTAAAAATTGTTATCTTCACAAGTTTTGTCCCTTCTGCTGTTTAGGAAACTGCTATGGCGATTTATCTCGATTACAGTGCCACGACCCCGCCCCGTTCGGAGGTTACTAGGGCAGTGCAGCAGTTTTTGACCGAGAGTTGGGGAAATCCCGCCAGTTTGCACCAATGGGGAAGCCGGGCTGCATTTGCGTTGGAAACGGCTCGGCTACAGGTGGCGGAGTTGTTGAATGTATCCAATCCAGACAGTATTGTGTTTACTTCCGGCGGTACGGAAGCAAATCAGTTGGCCCTGTTGGGCATTACCCGTCGTTATGCTGCCCCCCAACATTTAATTATTTCCAGTGT
Source organism: Cyanobacteriota bacterium (assembly GCA_046048115.1). Classification (GTDB taxonomy): domain Bacteria; phylum Cyanobacteriota; class Cyanobacteriia; order Cyanobacteriales; family Microcystaceae; genus Synechocystis. Next base: position 2,907 of record JBJOGT010000285.1, read on the forward strand.
TGAACATGCGGCGATCGCCGAACCGGTGCATTGGTTAGAGCAGCAGGGCTGGCAGGTGACACGGTTAAGAGTCAATCGCCAAGGTCGGGTTAATCCTGCGGATCTACAAGGGGCGATTCAACCTAATACAGTCCTAATTTCCATTATTTATGGTCAAAGCGAAGTAGGAACCCTCCAACCCATTGAAGAACTGGGCAACATTGCTCGACAACACCGTATTCCTTTCCATACCGATGGGGTGCAGGTGGCGGGACGCTGTCCGTTGGATTTAGCCCGTTTACCCGTGGATTTACTGTCCCTTTCTAGTCATAAACTCTATGGTATCCAAGGGGCCGGGGCGTTATATGTCCATCCTGATCTGGTGTTGTCTCCCCTATTGATGGGGGGCGGCCAAGAGCAAGGACGGCGATCGGGTACTCCTCCTCTACCGGCGATCGTGGGCTTAGGGGTGGCCGCCAGTTATGCTCAACAAGAATTACAAACAGAAATCAGCCGGTTACAAACCCTGAGAGACCGCTGCTTTGATTTATTGGGGGATTGCCGATTTTTGACCCCCAGCGGCGATCGCCTTTATCGATTGCCCCACCATGTCAGTTTCGTGATCCAAGCCCAAGGACGATGTGCGGAACAGTTAACAGGCAAACAAATTGTGCGGGCCTTGGATCGAGAAGGCATTGCCATCAGTGCCGGAGCCGCTTGTCATTCCGGTAAATTAAGTCCTAGTCCGATTTTGTTAGCCATGGGCTACAGCGAAACCGAAGCATTAAGGGGCATTCGCCTCAGTTTTGGTCGGGAAACAACGTTGGAAGACATAGAACAGGCGGCAACAGCAATTAAAACCGCTTTGTCCCAACTCTGTCCCCCCTTGGCTATTATCCAGGGCTAAATTCAAACGTTCTTTTGGCTCAATCATTTTTTCCATTGTTGCCCAAGCGATTCCCCCACCCCCTAAGATAGAACAGCAACATTATCGAGAAAGCCGAGTTGCTTCATGGATTGGCAATTATTTAGTCTTAGTTTTATTACGGTCTTCTTGGCAGAAATTGGCGATAAAAGTCAACTAGCGGCGATCGCCTTGGGGAGCAGTGCCAAGTCACCAAAAGCCGTTTTTTTCGGGTCAATTGCGGCCTTGATTTTGGCTAGCTTTTTAGGGGTTATAGCCGGAGGCAGTTTAGCCCAATTGCTACCCGCAAAATTAATGAAGGCGATCGCCGCGTTGGGATTTGCGGTTATGGCATTGCGGTTATTGTGGTCTGAATCAGAACAATGACTTGAAGCAGGCTATAGCCCACATTCCCCAGTTTTCATGAACGGCTTGAGTATTTTAAACGCTAGTGCAGCCCCGTAGAAATAGACCAACAGCTTAGGTAGTGCGAGGCTGGCCATTGTAAGTCCACTGAAAGGGTTTACCCATGGTGCGGTTGAAATAGTCAATGGCTACGTCCCAGTTGG
>JBJOGT010000286.1:0-2924 GCA_046048115.1 Cyanobacteriota bacterium
GTGATGCTGTTAACGGACTCCCCTAGTATTCGGGACGTGATTGCTTTTCCCTTGTTGAAAAGCCAAGCATCGAGCCAAAATGAATCGGACTCCCACTAAAAATTCATATTCCCCATGAAAACTCAGTTATTGAACCTAGCATTTGAGATCGAGATTGAGGAAGGCGAGCAATTCAATCTTCCTGACTCTATTGTGCAAGGAATTGGTAAAGCAATACTGCTGCCAATGAAAGAGAGAAAAGATTCCTATTTGTCAAGGGTTATTTTGGAGAAAACTGAGTGTAGGCATCAATTAAGTTTCTTCGCCCAAGCCCATGTTTGATATCCGTTCACTGCTTTAATGCTTGCTATTTGAGATTGACGAGACGACAATACGTCAACTGAGCACGGTGCCCACAGCGATGCTCAAGGTCATTACCAACCGTAGGATTTTCCCAGGAGATGATAAAGAGATTGATTGAATGGTACAAAATAAGCGTTTAACCTATCTAATATTTCCGAATCCTCTGGGGTTTGGCGATAAGGGGCAGAGGCAAATTTTTGTTGGCTCAGTTTTGTTAATTGATCAGCTTCAAAAGGATCAATATTTAAAAAATCACATAATTGATTCAGATTGCTAGCTAAATTATCAATCAAGTCTGAAAATTCTAAAATTAAAATTTGAGCGGGTTTGAAGTAACGATAATAATTTTCTAATTGCTGGGCATAATGACCCCTGCTGAGATAACCGTAAGGATAAGAGGTTGTGGAGGGATGTTCACCCAACTCTTCGGCGATCGCCTGGGAAAAAGAACGATAATCAGCCCGGTCTTGAAGATGGGACAACTGTTGATAGCTGCGGTACATTTGCCAAGCAGAATAGGCGCGATCAACGGGATTACGTAAAATGACGATGAGTTTGATGGGGCCTAATTCATTATAAATTCGTTCAGGTGCGTCCGCATCCCACAAATAGCTCGGACTACATTCAAATGTCAGGCGATCGCCTTTTTTGACTTTATTAGGGAAATGTTTAATATACCAACCGTAGCCTTTCTGATAATTCTCAGCAACGTTAAAGTAATATGTCTCTCGGTGGGGATGACTAACGATAATTTGGGGATGTTGAATCAAATATTGGTAAAGTGACGTCGTTGCCGCCCGCTGAACCCCAACCATTAAAAAATCAGGTTTTCCTTTTACCAATGGCATTAGCGGCATGAAAAGCTGCTTAATTTTTGGGGTAATCATGACCGTTAAGTTTGTTATCAATAAAATTATAAGGAAGTTAATAACGCTTCTAATTCTGTGACATCAAGGGTCGTTAAAATAAAAATTTCCTGGGCACTTTTGCCATAGCGGGCAATCACTTTGAAGCCCCCCCGGATGGGAACAGAAATGCGGAATTTAAACTGGGGTAAATGGCTGCGGGTACGGCTTAGAACTCCAGGGGTAACAGTGGTAATGCCACCATGGGTAATTAACTTTTCCAGCTTCGGAATAAGACCATCGATGTGGGTGGAATGGTTCCACACCAGTCGACCTTTTTGGGGGGAATTCATGGAATTATGCCGCTTCTAAGGGGGCCATGGTTAGTCCTTCACGGCGGAGTTGTTGATGGTACAATTCCGCTTGTTCCTGGGGGCCAACCCAGACGATCGCCTGGCCATCAAAATGGACTTGGTTGGTTAATTCCCAGGCCCGATCCGGGGTCATACCGGGAATATATTTGAGCAAACAATCGGACACATGCTGAAAGGTATTCACGTCATCATTGAGGACAATTACCTTAAAGTTAGGATAGGTTTTGCGTACCGTACTGGTTATCCGATCCGGGGTGGTGGTGGCGGTATTGGCGATCGCCGTGGCAAATATGGCTTCTCGTTGACGCATATAAATTAACGCAGGGTAGGAACAATTAAAGCAAGCCTAGGGCTATAGCTTAGCGTAATAGTTCTGACTAACGCCGTAAAGGTACAGCGGCTTCCAAACTACTTGTTGATGCTGGGGATATTCATCCACTTCCTAATCCTACCCCCTGAATTGAATGACTTTTTCCTCTGGATTCTGAATCATGACTGTCGGTTCGCTCATTTTGGGAACGCTTTTGAAATTATCAACGGCAGAATAAGACTTGTAGCGATCGCCAACAGGTATTGACAAGCAAGGCATAATGCGACCTAGTTCCCTGCGAAGAAAAATCAGCCCAGTCGAAACTGCCGTGGAGCAGGTTAAACCTATGTATAGTGTTTTGATAAAATCCTTAAACACTAGAAAACATTAGCGAACCGACGGTTAATAGGGGAGATTCAACCTTGAATGGTTCATCACAAATGAATTCAACAGCACCGAGTCAATCAGTGAGACTATGTTGAAGGGCAAAACGCACTAACTCGGTCCGGCTATTTGTACCGGTTTTAGTAAATAAACGGCTAACGTACTTTTCCACGTTCCGCACGCTAGTTTTAAGTTGGGAGGCAATTTCCTTATTCATCAAACCCTGGGCTACCAAATCTAAAACGCTCTGTTCCCGGGGGGTGAAATCTAATTTAATCGGGGAAGGGGTGGTCTGAATGCCGGTGGGTTGACCAATTTGTTCTTTGAGGGCGCGAATTTCTTGGTAAATTTCCTGTAGCTTACTGGTATCACTACCCGCATCGGAACTGGCCTGTTGCCGGGCTAGCAAATTCCGCACGATCGCCTCTAATTCGTCCGGGTCAAAGGGTTTAGACAAAAAGGCATCACAGCCCGTTTGATAACCTTGAATGCGGTCACTAGTCATACCCCGCGCCGTGAGAAAAACCACCGGCAAAGACTGAAAGCGGGGATCGGCTCGTAACTTTTCTAAAAACTGATAACCATCCACCTGGGGCATCATAATATCAGAAATCACCAGGGACGGCAGGTGATGTTGCAGGTAGTCCCAAGCTTCGGTGGCATTAGCGG
>JBJOGT010000287.1:0-3412 GCA_046048115.1 Cyanobacteriota bacterium
CCCCTACCGTCAGTCAATTACAAACGGTTTTAAGGGAGCCGATACCAACGGAAAAAACGGAAGCCAACTTTTTAAAGCATCCCCTTAGTGCCTGGATCGAGAACAATTTTGGTTTAAAGGAAGAAGGAGAGGATCAACACCTTGTCCGCCGTACTCCCAGAACCCTGAGTGAGGGAGCCAACAAACTCCACCAAGAAACGAGTATTGACCTAGAAATCTGTTTGCAAAAACTGCGGGAGCATTTCCTCTGGGGCAGTGAAACCAAAGGATTAGCCTTTCGCCTCCATCAATTTATTTCCCAGGGAGGCAGTGTTTATACCACCCTCGAAAAACCGGAACGGCGACAACTGACCCTGGAAGGACAATATAAAACCGACGGCGATCGCCTCCTCTATCCCCTCGTATTTTGTCGGGAATGCGGTCAAGACTACTACATGGTTCAGTATGATAGCGTCCGCAATACCGTTACCCCCCGACTGCCCAATATTTACGACATCGAAGCTGACCAACACCAGGGTTATTTAGCCTTGAACGATCCCGAAATTTGGGACGAAGAAAAGGTGGATAATCTACCAGATACTTGGTTTAACCTCAGCAAACGCCACGGCAGGACTACTCCCAAAAATGAGTATCTCAATCATATTCCCCAGAAATTATGGCTCCACAGCGATGGCAAAGTGGTTCAAGGAGCAGCGGTCAAAGGCCGAGATCAGGATATTGTGTCCGCTTGGTTTGTGGCCCAACCTTTTCTGGTTTGCCTAAATTGCGGCGTTGTCCATACCCGCAAGAAAAATGAATACAGCAAATTAGCTCGTTTGAGTAACGAAGGCCGCAGTACCTCCACCACCCTGCTTTGTCTTTCCACCGTTAGCCGTTTGAAAGAAGAACCTGCCATAGAACCCGAATCCGCTAAAATCCTGAGCTTTACGGATAATCGCCAGGACGCATCCCTACAAGCCGGTCATTTTAATGATTTTGTCCAAACCAGTTTTCTCCGGGCGGCTCTGAATCGGGCCCTCAAAGAACAGGGGGAACTCACCCATAAAAATTTAGCGGCAGCGGTGGTAGCGGCGATGGATATTGAGCAAGCAGATTACGCCAAAGAAGTCGTGGAATTTGGCCCTAATGTCAAAAAAAATGAACAAGCGTTCAAAAAATTGATTGAATATCGCCTCTATGAGGATTTACGTCGGGGATGGCGTATCGTGCAACCTAACTTGGAGCAATGTGGTTTGCTCAAGATTGATTATTTTGGTTTAGAAGAAGTTTGTAACAACCCTAAATTCTGGGAAACTTACCCAAATATTATCCTCCAACAGAGTTCAGCCCAGGAACGGTATCAGGCGGCCAAGGTATTTTTAGATAACCTACGGCGGGAATTGGCGATCGACCTGGACTTATTACAACCCGATCAAACAGAGCAATTTACCAAAGATGTGAATCAAATACTCAATGATCAATGGAAATTTGGCGATCAAGAAAAACCACGCCCGGCAATCTGGGCTTCCTTAACCACCAACAACAATCCCCGGCGCAGTAAAGAAACCATCAAATTAACTCCCCGCAGTAAATTGGGACGTTTTTTGCGTGACCCTGGCACCTGGTCTAGTTTGACCCAGCCCCTATCGGAAACGGACTATGAAAGCCTCATACAAACCTTTGTCATGATTCTGGCCAAGTCAGGTTTTTTGATTTATGACCAGGAGAATCAACGGGTACAACTCCAGGTCAGCATCATGGTTTGGCGATCGCAGAAAGTGCCTCTGATTGAACCAGATCCCCTGACTCGCAAAAATCTGGAAGGTAGTGAAGCCCGTCTCCTCCCCGCTAACCAGTTTTTTCAAGATTTCTATGAACGCAATGCCAGGGCCATCCGTAATTTTGAAGGACGAGAACATACCGGCCAAGTCACCTCCGGCGATCGCCAACAACGGGAAACCGAATTTCGAGCGGGTAAATTAGCCAGTTTATTTTGTTCCCCCACCATGGAGTTAGGCATCGACATTGCCGATTTAAGCGTTGTCCATCTCCGCAATGTGCCGCCGTCCCCTGCCAATTATGCCCAACGTAGTGGCCGGGCTGGACGAGGAGGCCAAGCCGCTTTGGTAATGACCTATTCTTCTGTGGGTAGTGGCCATGATCAATATTTCTTCCAACGTCAGGCCCAAATGGTTGCTGGGTCAGTGGCTCCCCCAACCTTGGAATTGGGTAATCAAGATTTAATCCGCTCCCACATTTATTCCCTTTGGCTTGCCCACACCGGAGCCAGATTAGGGAGTTCCATGAATGAGATTTTAGATTTAGAAACTAATGACTATCCTCTAAAACCAGATCTCAAATCCCAGTTAACCCTGAATGAAAAGAGTCTCCAGATTTGTGCCCAGGCGATCGCCGCCATTCTAGCGGATTGCTTCTGTGACCAAGACCTGAGTAAAACGTCCTGGTACAACCCCAGCTATATTACGCAAATCCTCAGTGAAGCGATTAACACCTTTGACCGCGCTGGCGATCGATGGCGAAAGTTATATCGGGATGCTGTCAGCCAAAGGGATGAAGCCATTCAAATTATTGTTAAGTCAGCCTCTGGCAGTATGACCCGACAAGAACGGGAGCGGGCCGAACGTCAACAAAGGGAAGCCCAACGACAGATTGATTTATTAGTGGGACAATCCCGTAAAAACAAGTCTGTCAGTGAATTTGAGTTCTATCCCTATCGTTACTTTGCGGCGGAAGGATTCTTACCCGGCTTTAATTTTCCCCGTCTCCCAGTTCGAGCCTTTATTCCTGGTAACAATGGCGGTAATTTTATTTCCCGTCCCAAGGTGGTTGCCATTCGGGAATTAGCCCCCCGCAATATTCTTTACTACGAAGGCAATAGATTTCAAATTGCCAAAACAAAGTTCTCCATCCGGGGAGTAGAGGCGGATTATCACAAAGCCGCTATTTGCTATGAATGTGGCTATTTTCACGCAGGGGAAAGTAGTCAAAGCATTAATTACTGCGAAAATTGTGGAAGTCAGCTAAGTACCAGTAACGAGGGAGTTTCCAGTAAAATCAATCGCATCTTAACCATGGATACGATGTCCTGTTATCGGCGGGAACGAATTACCTGCGACGAAGAAGAACGATTAAAATATGGCTACGACGTTAAAACCTACTATCGTTTTGCCCCAGGACAACGAAAAAATGCCACCGTTACCGATGACCAAGGACAAGTTTTACTAAATTTATCCTATGGAGATACGGCTAGTATTTGGCGCATCAATCAAGGTTTAAAACGATCTGAAGACAAAGGTTTTGCCATTGACCGAACTACCGGGGAATGGAGTGGCACCCAGAACGAAAATTACAGCACTGATCCAGAAAATACGGATCAAGAAATTTATTTACAAGTTGCCGATACTTCTAATGT
>JBJOGT010000288.1:0-3121 GCA_046048115.1 Cyanobacteriota bacterium
GCCTACGTCTAGCGTTAACATGGTGGGCTAAGGATGCTCAGATTTTTGTTAACGGTGAATTTGTGCAGGCGGGGGATTTATTTGATTCTAAAACCCGCATTTTATTAACAGACTCAGCCCAAATTTCTCAAATGTTTGATGTCGCTTTACGGTTAGTTAGTCCCGGCCACGACATTGGCGGTTTGATGCAATCTCAATTGCGCTTTGAACGGGAATTTCCTGACAGTGATCCGGGGTTTATTGCCGATGAGTTGGAAGTTCTAAGTTTATATTATGCTCAGTTTGAGCCGGATAAATTAGCATTTATTACTGAAATATTAGAAAGAATTGCCTGGGAGCAAGTCGGCGATCGCCAGCAATTTGACCAGTGTTTAGAAACCATTCGTGTTCAATTATTACCCTTAGCTAATGCCGTAAAAAGCCAAACACTTAACATCTTAGGCCATGCCCATTTAGATATGGCTTGGTTGTGGCCCCTAGAAGAAACCTGGGAAGTGGGGGAAAGAACTTTTCAATCGGTTATTAATTTACAAGCGGAATTTCCCGATTTAATTTTTGGCCACACCAGTCCCGCTTTATATGAATGGATTGAACAACATCGTCCAACTTTATTTAGCCAAATTCAAGCCGCCGTTAAGGCCGGGAAATGGGAACTGTTGGGGGGAATGTGGATTGAACCAGACGTTAATATTATTTCTGGAGAGGCAATCGCCAGGCAATTACTGTATGGTCAACGCTATTTTTACAGCCGTTTTGGTCAGTATAGTCAAGTTGCTTGGTTGCCCGATAGTTTTGGTTTTTGTCAACAGTTACCCCAGTTATGTAAACAAGCTAAACTCGATTACTTTGTGACGGGTAAACTCCATTGGAATGATACCAATCCTTTTCCCTTTGGTATTTTTAATTGGCGATCGCCGGATGGGACAGAAATTTTAACGGTGATGTCACCACCCAATTTAGCTGGAGTAATGGATACCCAACCGTTACCCATGGCGAATTATGCCAGATTTTGGCAAGATCAAACAGAGCTTACAGAGTGTCTTTGGTTGCCGGGGGTGGGGGATCATGGTGGTGGGCCAAGTCGGGATATGTGGCAGGTTAAACAACGGTGGCAAGCATCAGAATTTTTCCCACAAATTAATACTTCAACAGCAATTAATTGTCTAGTAAAAATTAATAAACAATTACAAAAAAATGTTAATCATATCCCCATTTGGAATAAAGAACTATACCTGGAATTACATCGGGGTTATTTCACTGTTCATGCCGATCAAAAACGTTATAACCGTCAATGTGAGCACTTATTATACGAGGCAGAATTATGGAGTAGTTTTGCCTGTTGGGTAACGGGGTGTGACTATCCCCAACGGGATCTAGAAATCGCTTGGAAAAAGGTGTTATTAAATCAATTCCATGATATTTTACCCGGCACGTCTATTCCTGAAGTATTTGTCACGGCTAATCAGGATTGGGAATCCGTTTTAACGACAACCGATCAGTTAATTAAAATGGCTCTTGATCGCCTTTGTCAACACATCAAAATTCCCCACAATCCCCCTCAAAATTCCCAACCCTTATTTATCTTCAATCCCTTAAACTGGGAAAATCATCAGTTAGTGGAAATTGAAATTGATGTCGATCAAGATTATCAGGTTATTGCCTGGGAGACCGGAGAAATTATTCCCTATCAGATCAGTCATGGGGGCAAATTATTAATTGAAATCACCGTGCCATCCCTAACTTTTCGAGGTTTTTGGTTAATACGGATTGGAAAATCTGTCCCTCAATCCATCGATTTTTTCTCAGAAATTGGGGTTTTAGATAATGGTGTTTTACGAATCACTATTGATCAAACCACAGGGGATTTAGCTAGTTTTTATGATTTAATCCAACAGCGAGAAATTTTAAAAGAACCTGGCAATCAACTGCAATTCTTTCAAGATCAAGGGCAATATTGGGATGCCTGGGATATCGCTCCCGATTATGAACAATTCCCCTTACCCGCTGCAAAATTCATCCACTGGCAATGGCTAGAAAGGGGGCCGTTACGATGGTGTTTACGGGTGATTCGCTCCTTTCAAAAATCCACCTTTACCCAGGATTATTCCCTAACAGCTAACTCCCGTTTATTAACTATAAAAAATACGGTAGATTGGCAGGAAACCCATGTTATGGTCAAGGCTGCTTTTCCCCTCAATTTATCTAGTGAAATCTTTACCACCGAAGCCCCCTGTGCGATCGCCGAACGATCCATTAAGCCCCAAACCGAATTAGAAAAAGCCCAATGGGAAGTGCCCCACCAACATTGGTTTGATTTAACCGATTCCAGTCAAAATTATGGGGTAAGCTTACTGAATAATAGTAAGTACGGCTGTGATGTCAAAAATAATGTCATGCGCTTAACGTTATTACGGAGTAGCGTTTGGCCAGACCCCACCGCAGATCGGGGAAACCACCAATTTACCTATCAAATTTATCCCCATCCTAAGGATTGGCGATCGGCTGAAACCGTTAAATTTGGCTATGCACTTCATCGGTCTTTGCGACCCTATTTTCCTGATTTGAAAACTGATCAAATTAATCAGACAAACGCTTTACCAACAATATCGTGGTTAACGTTGGGTAGTGAAAATTTAGCTCTGATGGCCTTAAAACGTCACGAAGATTTTGCCGATCAATGGATTGTTAGATGCTACGAAACAGAAGGGCGATCTCACAAAAATTCGCTACGCGGTGCGCCAAGCTTAAATATTGAAACCCCTTTTCCCTACCAAGCAACGACCCAGGTTAACGTGTTAGAAGAGAAAGTATCAGGAGAATCATCGACAATTAATCCTTGGCAAATTACCAGTTTTTTATTGACCAATGAACAAGATTGAGCCGGTATTTCCCTAAATGCAGATCCTGATGGGGTGCCAATGGTTAACAAACATTTTGTACAATCCAAAAAATAGACTGCTGAAAATATTAACATTATGACAACTCTCTCCTTAAACACCCCCCAGAACCAGACAGTTTGGACAGATGAGGCTTTTATGAGACTGTCGGAAGATGAACAGCGCCACGAACTTGTTAATGGAGGAATTGTCAAAATGGGGAACTCTGGTGCACTACATGGTTA
>JBJOGT010000289.1:0-3989 GCA_046048115.1 Cyanobacteriota bacterium
GAGCGGATATGGGCGGGCATATCGTCTAGACCTTCGGTGCTGTGGCGATAGCGATCGCCATCTTCAGGAACCAATTGGGCAAAGAAGGTTTCGAGATCCTTAAGCACATCGGGATCGGCATTTTCTTGGATAATTAAGGATGCCGACGTATGGCGAACAAAGACATTGCACAGCCCAGCCTGAATGCCTGATTGTTGGACGATATCTTGAACTTGGCGGGTAATATTTTGCAAGCTTTTGCCCTGGGTTTGAACGGCGATCGCCTGTAGGTGTTGGATAAACATAATTTTTAACCGTTAATTGTGGTGGAAAGAAGCCACATCAAGGGCAGACAACGTATTTCTGTTAGTGTAATAATCCGGTTGAAGGATACCAACCAAGCCGGACATTTTATTTTGCCAACTAACCCCCTCAATAAAGGCTTATTGAGTGATGAGGCACTCCTTGTTTACTATAAACAACAGTAAGGAATTGAGAAGGGTTTTCACTTTCCTACGGACTCTCTGTTTTTTAGCTTCGAGTCTGTTCCCCAAAACGCCTGAGGGGATTATGGCATTGACTTTCATTATGGCATTACGTTTGTTGGTGTAAAATTTGGAGCAACGCCAACTTAGACGGGCTTTAGCTGAAGGAGGGAAGATTGTCCCGAATCAGTTAGCAAAGCCGACTCACCGTTCAACATTGCGTTGCAAATTTCACAGCTTCTCAATACAGCAATTCTCAATTCAAACGGTAACACAAAATACAGATATACTCTTGTTTTTGTGGGAACAAGAGATATTAAGCTAATCTCTGAGGTTTTTTCCATTCTCTCCTCGAATCTCGGTCCCTTAGAGAGTCAGTAACCTGCAAACAAACTTGATCAATCACTAGATAGAGCATTATGTCTCTCGGTTCAGTAGTACTATTGTTAGCGTCATTAGTGTTGGAAAATCCCAAATATAGAGTATAAGGTCAGCTTATTCACCTACAGGTAGTGGGGACTTTAAAAAATAGACGCTACCTGTGAAAAATGAGCGAACCGTCAGTTATGTTGATTCTAAATATTGGCATGAAACCTCTTTCCAGTCAGCACCTCAGGGATTTTGTATCTTTGGCTACATTCTGAATTTGGAATTGCTGTCATATCTGCCAACACCCAGGGATCAAGCTTGGTAGTCGCATGATTATCCAAATAAATTGGGTAGGACATATCAAAAACCAAAAGGTAAAAACGCTTTCACAATTGTTAGAAAATCAATCCCGCACTGGTAACACTGCTGAAGTTAGCTTAAGATAGGATAGTTAGGTGAACGGGATGTAGCGCAGCTTGGTAGCGCGCCTGCTTTGGGAGCAGGATGCCGCAGGTTCAAATCCTGTCATCCCGATATACAGTGGTATGCTGCTTGTCATTGGCGGCAAATTATCATCGTGAACAGGTCGTGATAACGGATTGTTTTCAGCAATCCCAAAGTAAAGCGTTGCGGGGCGCTCAAATTCCGCTCTGACCACGGACGCTGCAAGCAGCGGGGAATGCACCCGTGGGAAATTCAATAATTCTTCTCAAAATGCAACAACACCCAGAACTTACTCTTCAGTCGTGAATACCTACCTTTTATCGATCATGCTCGGAGCTGCAATACGTTGAATTGCCTATCTCCCATGGCCACTAGCTTAGGCTTTGACTGTTTTCAGTTTGGGTGTTGTTTACGGAACGAAAGACAGATGTGAAATGAAACAGCTCGGTTTTACCTCTCTTGATAAACTAGGGTTTTTCGCTTTGACATTGGCTGTTTGTATCTGCCAGGGAAGCTCTTTAGCTCCATGTATTTACTGTACAAATTCTAGTCAGTAATGGCAAGACATTGTTGAACTTGTTCATTAATCAGAAAGTGTTGACAACACCATCGGTTAACTAATATTAAGAGTTGATTAAGGCAACTTTTCTGAGTCCTTATTGGACAAGGCTCCCCGAAAGACAAAAACGGTGGCATCGGCGTGGGTGGCAATTTGGGTAGGAAGGTTACCGTGGATGACATTTTTCAGTAATCCTTCCCGGCTAGCGCCTAGGACGATCGCCGCACAGCCCCGGATTTGGGCCAGGTCACTGAGGGCATCAGCAACGGAGGCGGAACAAATGGGAATGGGAATAATCGGGCGTTGGAGTTGGTCTTCTAGGCGTTGGGCAATGGCTTTGAGGTCTTGGTAGGGCTCGTAAGGGGTCGGGCGCTGGGGCATGTAAACTTTTGCAATGAGCAGTTCAGGGTTATTTTTTTCGGGATAGAGGGAAAATAGGCCCGGTAAAAATTCCAGCATTTGATCAATATTTGGCCCTCCAGCAACGGGCATTAACCAAGTGGCCGAGGGGGATAGGTACCGGGGATAGGCTTGGGGATGGCTACCGGGTTTGATCAGTAACACGGGGCAGGTAGCGCGATCAATGAGTTGGTCGGTGATTTTGCCAAAAATTTGACTGCCGGTGGGCATTTCTCCTTGCCATTCAACGATCAATAAATCGGCATGACGGGTTTGGATGGTATCCAGGATGGTGTCGGTGACGCTGTGGGCTAGCTTAATTTCTGTGTGTAGCAAAATCCCTTGGTGGCGGGCCAGCCGTTCAAGGCGTCGTAAAAATTTTCGCTCTGTCTGACTAGAAACCCGTTGCTCTGAGGGGGCTTGGGATTTGGGTACGGGAATCACTTGCAAACAGTCAATTTCGTAATTTTTTTCCTTGGCGATCGCCGCAGCCATTTGAAACAAAGCGAGGGCACTGTCGGAATGGTTCACCGGCAATAAAATACGCCCTTCTCCCACGGAGGGCGATCGGGTTTGATAAACGGCATAGGCTGGATGGGGTGGATGAATTAATTGACTGCCTAATTGGCTCACCTCTTCGCGAATAATATCGGTGCGGGTAATAATGCCCACCAATTTTTGCCCCCCTTGCACCACCGGCAGCCGAGAAAGTTGATAGCGATTGAGTAAATACAACACATCACTCAAGGGGGCATCGGGATTCACCGTAATCGGATTGGGGGTCATCACCTGTCGTAGTAGTACTTGGGGCGATTCCTGGGCCGCATTGGCTAAATCCGTCTGGGTAAACACCCCCACTAAACGACCGCCTTCCACCACCGGAAAACCGCGATGGTGGGAGGAGGACATAATTGGTAGCACTTCCGCTAAGGTCAGATTGCTATTCAAGCTTTCCACATCGGTTTTCATCACCTGAGCGGCGCGGATGTCGGAGAGAAAATCCCGATCAGGGTGGTCTTCTTGGAGAAAAATGCCCTTGGTTTCCAGCAAATGATCATATAAAGAGCGGGGAAATAAACTTTCCGCGACGAGATAGGAGGTGGCACAGGCGACCATTAACGGCAAAACAATGTTGAAGTTCCCCGTTAGTTCAAACACAATAATGATCGCCGTCACCGGAACCCGGACAACACTGGTAAAAAATGCCCCCATTCCTGCCAGGGCGTAGGTGGTTTCCGTAATCTGGGATTGCCAATGGCTACCGAAGCCCCCCACCAGGTAACCCAGCGCTGACCCCATGACTAGGGCTGGGGCAAATAATCCCCCTGGGGCGTTGGTGCTATAGGCCATCATTGTCAGGACAAAATGAACGACCAACGCTAAGACAATGCTCTGCCAGCCCAATTCCCCGGCAATGACAAATTCCCGCAGCCCTGCATTATCCCGAAAAAAGGGTGGCATTAGGGCGATCGCCGTCCCGGAAATCAACCCAATTGCTCCGATTCGGAGGGCAAGGGAAATATTCCACTGGCGTTGCAACTGTTGCAGGGCTAAAATGCCTCGGTTCAAGACCACCCCCAAAATGCCGGCCAAAATGCCCAATAGCAAATAAAACGGAATTTCCGACGCCGAAAAAGCAATGCTCAAGTTATCACCCAGGGGATGGGTTAGGTTTAAATCATTGGATTGCAGCACTAACGAGGTCACCGCCCCCACAAAGGACGCGACGATCGCCGTTTCTAGGGTCAAACTCG
>JBJOGT010000290.1:0-4221 GCA_046048115.1 Cyanobacteriota bacterium
TGGGTTAACCGTTGGCTGAGTTTGGCGATCGCCATTTTTGGTGTTTTCTTATTCGTTCAGACAATTTTAATTAAACTGAGTTTTACGGAAACCAGCCTAGAGGTTTACCGTGGCAATACCTTGATCCGTAGCTTTCCCTACGCCGACTGGCAAAACTGGCGAATCTTTTGGGAACCCGTTCCCATTTTGTTTTATTTTAAAGAGGTCAAGAGCATCCATTTTTTGCCGATTATCTTTGACCCCCGCACCCTTAAAGCGTGTCTTGAACACCATTGTCCCCCTCAGAATTTGCGTCCTGAATGACCTCAGAATTCCCCCAGAATCCCGCCGAAGAATCTTTGTCTAATCCGACTCCCCCTGTTTCCGACTCCTCCTCTGAGGAAAAAATCGCTGCGGACTTGGAACTGTCTGAAACCCCTGAAATTGAGACAGAGGCTGTTTTGGATCAGCCCGATCAATCCGAAGCGATTTTGACCCCGGTTTTGGAAGAAGATTGGGAACAAACCTTTGACGAGCCAGGGGATGCACTAGGGCCAGAACCAATCGTACCGCTGACGGCGGCCTTGGGGGCTTTTAGCATTGAAGAATTGGCTGCCCAAAAGTTAGCCCTCCAACAGGAAGTTGAAACCTTGCAGGCCGAAAAAGCCCAATGGTACGCCCAGCAACTCCAGCAGGTGCAAACTAATGTTCAGCAATTAGTCCAGGAAGGCACTAGGGAATTAGAACAACGCAAAGCGGCTTTAGTTAAAGAGATTGATAAACTAGAGCGCCGTCAAGATCGCATTCAACAGGAAATGCGAACCACCTTTGCCGGGGCTTCCCAGGAGTTAGCCATCCGCGTACAGGGGTTTAAGGAATATTTGGTCGGCAGCTTACAGGATTTAGTCTCGGCGGCGGATCAACTAGAACTCGGGGTGGGGGATAGCTGGGAATCTTCGGCTACCCACGGCGATCCCATTGTGGAAAATGCCGATGCTGCGCCCCAGATTGCCTTTGCAGACCAAGGCATGGCCAGCCAGAAGCGCCAAATTCAAGATCTGCTCGACCAATACCGCTCCCGTCCGGATTATTATGGCCCGCCCTGGCAATTGCGTCGAACCTTTGAACCGATTCATGGCCAACGGGTGGCGGATTGGTTTTTCAATCTCGGTGGCCGGGGAGCAATTAAAAGTTTAGATAGTCGTTTACAAAATATTTTGGTCGGCTCTGCCATCATTGCCATTTTGAATCAACTCTACGGCGATCGCAGTCGGGCGTTAATTTTAGCGGCCACCCCGGAACGGTTGGGGGAATGGCGACGGGGTTTGCAGGATTGTTTAGGCATTTCCCGCAGTGACTTTGGCCCAGACCGGGGCATTGTCTTGTTTGAATCCCCCCAGGCGTTGGTACAGCGGGCGGAGCGATTACGGGACGATCGCCAAATGCCGTTGATTTTAATTGACGAAACGGAAGAACAAATTGATTTAGCGCTATTGCAATTCCCGTTATTGTTGGCCTTTGCGCCGAACTACAGCCAGGGTTCTGGATCTTCGAGTTATTATCCTGGTTTCTAACGGCTCGAATAGCGGCTTTATTTATGCCGACCCAAATCTTGCGATCGCCGAAACGCTGCCCGAACCGCTTCAATAATGGCAGAGCGAAAACCCATTTTTTCCAACACCGCCACCCCGGCGATCGTCGTTCCCCCCGGACTGGTTACCTGATCTTTGAGTTCGGCGGGATGAAGATGGGATTCCTTCACTAATTGCGCTGTGCCCAATACGGTTTGCAGCGCCAATTGGGTGGCCACGGAACGGGGTAGTCCCACCAAAACCCCACCATCGGCCAAGGCTTCGATCATCATCGCCACATAAGCTGGCCCAGACCCCGAAACCCCCGTTACGGCATCAATCAGATTTTCGGGCACTTCCACCACATTACCCACCGCACTAAAAATTCCTTTGGCTAGGGCAAGCTGCTCTGGCTCGACAATTTTGTTCACGGCGATCGCCGTCATCCCGGCCCCCACCGTAGCGGGGGTATTGGGCATGGCTCGGACAATGGCATGATCCGGAAATCCTTGTTGAATGCGGTGAATGGGCACCCCCGCCAAAATCGAAATAATCAGGGGCCGATTGGCTCCCCCCGCTAAACTGGCGAGCACCCGGTCTAAAATTTGGGGCTTCACCGCTAATAACACCACCTCGGAGGCGTTGGCTGCCTGTTGATTATCAGGGGTAACGTTAACGTGATAGGTTTTGTGGAGATATTCCCGGCGCGCACTTTGGGGTTCCCCCACAATAATTGACTCTGGGGCATAGGCTTTTTGCTCTAGCAAGCGTGAAAGAATGGCCTCTGCCATCACACCGCCGCCAATGATTCCGAATTGTATAGACACTGGGATTGATGCTGCCCTTAAGGGCGATAACTTAAACGGTTAGATGTCTCCAGTTTAGAGAATTTGGCGCACCGCGAAGCAGATTCTTAGCAAGATCGTTGTTCAATCTGCTTGAAATAAATTTAGGGGAAAATAACCGTAGGTTCCCGACAAGGCTTCATCCTCGGTTTGGCAGGCCATTAAAACGCCCCGGTAGTCGCCCTCATAACTATCCACATAAAACCGTAAAGATTGGGTATTACATTTCAAATACACTGGTCCTTCTACTGCCATGTTTTGAGTCCCAACGGCATCACCGTAGCCCAATGCTTTGAGATATTGGGCTAAGGCCAATTCTGCCGAGGCTTGATTGTCTGCACAAATGCCCAAATTTTCCGATTCGCTTTGGTCACAGATCCAGGCGATCGCCTGTTGAAGTTCTGTCCGTTCCCTCTCATCCTGGGGAATACGAATTTCTAGGCGACTGTAATCTTTCAATAATGCCAAGCTATCCATGTTAATTTTTGTTTTTTAAATGTCCAGCCACCGTCAATAGGATGATTGCTCATTCTAAATCTCCCTACCCTCCGTCAACGTTATCAGAAAAATGGGTTTAAAACCCCTTCCTTCAGGACAGCTTTAAATACCAGATGCAAGTTTTACACACAAAATATCTTGTGTAAACTAAGATGGGACTATGTTAACCATGACTTACACTTACAAGCTCAAATCAACTCCACAACAAGTGCTAGACATAGAGTCGAATCTTGATGTCTGTCGCAAAGTGTGGAACTATGCTCTGCGGGAGCGCAAGGATTGGTGTGCTTCTCGTAGGTCTCCGGTTAATGCTTGCTCAATTTGAGGGGAATATATCCTCTCTACCGACGAACCTTTTCCCAATTACCACGTTCAAGCAAAACGCTTAACAGAAGCCAGAAAACATATTCCCGAATTAGCTAATGCCCATTCCCAAATACTCCAACAAACCTTGAGGCAGTTGGATCGGGCTTGGGATGATATGCACAAAAGGGGGTTCGGTTTCCCACGTTTTAAAAAACGTCATAAT
This sequence comes from Cyanobacteriota bacterium, assembly GCA_046048115.1. Taxonomy (GTDB): domain Bacteria; phylum Cyanobacteriota; class Cyanobacteriia; order Cyanobacteriales; family Microcystaceae; genus Synechocystis. Next base: position 3,423 of record JBJOGT010000290.1, read on the forward strand.
TTGCGCTCCTTTGTCTTTCCTCAATTAGGGAAAAACCCAATGGATGCCGAGGGAATTAAACTTCCAAAAATTGTTGGCAAAGTAGCGTGGCACTATTCCCGTCCCATTCCAGATGGGTTTATGGTGAAACAAGCGAGGGTAGTCAGAAAAGCATCGGGCTATTTTGTCGTGCTTACCTTGCAATTAGATGTGAGTATTCCAGACGTTTCTTTTCATGGTCATCCGCTGGGGATTGATGTGGGATTAGAATATTTTCTGTCCACATCCGATGGTGTACAGGTAAGGCGTCCTCGTTTCTTTGGTGAACTTCAGCGTAAGCTTAAATTGCTACAACGAAGGCTTAAAACGAAACAAAGGGGGAGTGCAAATGAAGCTAAACTCCGTCGCAAAATAGGGAGACTCCATGAAAAAATTGCTGATACCCGTAAGGATTGGCAGTTTAAGTTAGCTCACCAGTTGTGTGACCAGGGAGACTCCATTTTTGTAGAAGATTTAGACTTCCGCGTCCTGGCTAAAGGAATGCTAGGAAAGCACTCCCTGGATGCAGGACTAGGACAATTTGTTAATCAGATTTTGCCTTGGGTTTGTTTTCGTAGAGGTGCGTTTTACGGCAAGGTAGATCCCAAAGGGACTAGCCAACAATGTCCTGATTGTGGGGCCAGAATCTCAAAAGACTTGAGCGTGAGAATGCACCATTGTCCTGAATGTGGCTCGGTTAAACCCAGGGATATTGCTGCCGCTCAAGTAATTTGTACCCGTGGGCAACGGGGAATAGAAAATGTCTGTGGAGCCGAGGTGA
>JBJOGT010000291.1:0-4066 GCA_046048115.1 Cyanobacteriota bacterium
AGTTGAATGGCGCGGCCTTCCACCAGGATCGGCTCAAAGGCTTGAATCCCCAAACGGTGCAACGTCGGTGCTCGGTTTAACATCACCGGATGCCCCGTAATCACCTCTTCCAAGACGCTCCACACCTGGGGATCGCCCCGGAGAATTAATTTTTTCGCTGCTTTAATATTATTGACAATGCCCAGTTTAATCAGGCGGTGAATGACAAAGGGTTGGAACAATTCGATCGCCATTTCCCGGGGCAGACCGCATTGGTAAATTTTCAAATTGGGCCCCACCACGATGACGGAACGACCGGAGTAATCCACCCGTTTACCCAGGAGGTTTTGGCGGAACCGCCCTTGTTTCCCTTCAATAATGTCCGATAGGGATTTGAGGGGACGGTTATTGGCCCCCACCACGGTGCGACCCCGGCGACCATTATCAATCAGTGCATCGACGGCCTCCTGGAGCATCCGTTTTTCGTTACGGACAATGATTTCCGGGGCCAGAATTTCCTGTAACCGGGCTAGCCGATTATTACGGTTAATCACCCGACGGTATAAGTCATTCAAATCCGACGTGGCAAAACGCCCTCCATCTAACTGCACCATCGGGCGCAAATCCGGCGGAATAACAGGGATTACATCTAGGGTCATCCATTCGGGACGGGATTCGGTAGCGACAAAGTTATCAATCACCCGCAGGCGTTTGATCAGTTTTGCCCGTTTTTGCCCTTTACTCGCTAGGATTTCTTCCCGCAGTTTTTCGGCCACCTCTTCAAGCTGTAGGTCTGCCAACAACCGTTGTACCGCTTCTGCCCCGATGCCCACTTCAATACCGTCGAGTTCGGAATCTTCCGCATAGATTTGGTCTTCGATTTCCACCCATTGGTCTTCGGTGAGCAGTTGCTTATATTGCAAATTGCTAGCGTTGCCAGGATTGAGCACCACATAGGCGTTGAAGTACACCACTTGCTCCACGTCCCGCAGGGCCATATCCAGCAAAATACTTAAATAGCTGGGAATCCCTTTCAGATACCACACATGGGTAACGGGAGCCGCTAATTTGATAAAGCCCATGCGATGGCGACGGACTCGGGACTCTGTAACTTCAACGCCACACCGTTCGCAGACAATGCCCCGGTGCCGCACCCGTTTATATTTACCGCACCAACATTCCCAGTCTTTAGACGGGCCAAAAATCTTTTCACAAAAGAGACCATCCATTTCCGGTTTCAGCGTCCGGTAGTTGATCGTTTCGGGTTTGGTCACTTCCCCCACCACGGTGCCGTTGGGCAGGGTACGTTCCCCCCATTGGCGGATTCGTTCGGGGGAGGCGATCGCAATTTTGACGTAGTCGAAGCGGGGTTCTGCTTGGGCTTTCATGCTGAGCTAAGACGTATAAACAGGACAAATAAAGGCTAGGACAAAGTTGGGTAGCTTCAGGGAGATGCCTGACCTTGTCACTACGAAAGAGACAGCGGAATCATTACCAGTGCCGTCTCTTGATGGAAATCATTCAAAGGGATTAAAAATGTAAAAACTTTAATGGTGGCAAGGGTCACTAATCACAATGGGCAATGAACCAAAAATTTCAGACCTTTAATTATACGCTATTTTTTCCGGGCATTGGCGCGAAGCAATTATTAAGAAATGCCGCCCCGGGCAAAATCAGCGCGATGATGGAAGTAGGCAGTGGATTAAACAATAATTGGTGATTCAAGCCCATTGCTAGGAGGTCACGATGTTAGGTTCCTATCTCTATCCCGATTCCCTGACTTATATTCTCGTTAAGCTATTAGTCCTCGGATTGGTCATCTGGGCATGGTTTATGGCCAGTTCTACCCCGGTCACTTGACCCGGCGTTAACCTTTGACGGCATCAGGATTTTTAAGCCGTTCTTCCAATTGATCAATGGTTTTAATCACCAAGCGTTTTGCTTCTAGCTGCCAACCCCAACGCTGGATCTGAATGGCCAACGGTAAGGCGATCGCCGGGGCGAGAAAGTCCAGTGGTTGTTGCAGGGAAATGCCAAATAATAGACCCAACCCAGCAATGCCCCAAAACGGTAGCGCGGCCGTCTGACGATTTTCTTCCACTAAACGAGGGAAAAAGCCCTGGGGCATAATGGCCAGCAATTCAGTTTTTAACGCTTGCTGTTGTTGGTAATTGAGGGCAAGGGCCATTTTGCGGCGCAGTTTTTCAATTTTGCGGGCTTCACTGCTGTACTCTGTCAGTTCATCTTCCGCCATGCGGACGTAGGTTTCAAGATTGGCCATGGTCGATCATTCCTCAAAAAACAGTTTGGGCAATACAGCAGTAAAAAGAATAAAAACTAAGCTTCCGCTAGGAGTTTACCGATTAATTGATTCGTCAACTTCGGGTCAGCCCGTCCGCTGGTGCGTTTCATGATTTGACCGACAAAAAAGCCCTGCATATTACCTTTGCCACTACGGAATTTTTCCAACTCCTTCGGATGGTCGGCAATGACTGCTTTGATAATGGCCGTTAATTCTTCGGGGTCGGAGAGTTGGATCAGACCACGGGATTCGACAATCTTTTGCGGTGATCCGCCTTTTTCCAATAATTCCGGCAGGATATCTTTGGCAATTTTGCCGCTGATGGTGCCTTGGGTAATTAAGCCAATTAATTCCGTTAGGGCAGTGGGCTTCAGAGCCAATTCGTTAATGGTAAGGGCAGGATTACTGTTTAAATAGGCAGCAATATCCTGGGTTACCCAGTTGGAAACTAATTTCGCCTCGGCTCCAGCCATCACCGCTGCTTCAAAATAGTCCGCCACTTCCCGATCTTCGGTCAAAACCCGCGCATCATAGGCCGATAGACCAAATTCCGCTTCATAGCGACCGCGTTTGGCGGCAGGGAGTTCGGGCAATGCCGCTAACCAAGCTTGTTTTTGTTCCTCGGAAACTTCTAACGGCGGTAAATCGGGTTCAGGAAAATAGCGATAATCGCTTGATCCTTCCTTTTTCCGCATACTGATGGTGCGTTGGCTACCTTCTTCCCACAATCGTGTTTCTTGATAAATCGGTTCATCGTTGGCGATCGCCGCAATTTGCCGTTCAATTTCATAATCAATGGCTTTTTGGATGGCGCTGAAGGAGTTCATATTTTTGATTTCCACCTTGGTGCCAAATTCCTTTTGTCCCACGGGTCGCACGGAAATATTGACATCACAGCGGAGGGAACCCTCTTGCATATTGCCGTCACTAATGCCTAAATACCGCACCAATTGCCGCAGGGATTGGGCATATTCCGCCGCTTCTTGCCCTGACCGTAAATCCGGCTCGGACACGATTTCCAACAATGGCACCCCAGTCCGGTTAAAGTCCACCAGGGAATGGGTTGACCCCGCCAGTCGGTCGCTCCCCGCATGAACCAATTTGCCCGCATCTTCTTCCATGTGCAGCCGGGTAATACCGATGGTTTTACGGGTAACTTTTTTGCTCTTTTTATCCACCAATTCAATTTCTAGCGAACCATGCTCGACAATGGGCAGGTCAAATTGGGAAATTTGATAATTTTTGGGTAAATCCGGGTAGAAATATTGCTTGCGATCAAATTTGCTGTAGGGGGCGATCTGCCCATTAATGGCTAAACCCAGTTTTACTGCCGCCGCCAGTACCTGTTGATTCAACACTGGCAACACCCCTGGATAGCCCAAACAGACCGGACAAACATTGGTGTTGGGGGGACTATCAAAATGGGTGGAGCAGTGACAGAAAATTTTACTCGCCGTGTTGAGTTGGCAATGGGTCTCTAGACCGATAATCGCTTCGTAATCCGTTTTAACAGCAGTCGCAGTCATGAATCAAAGGTGTAGGGGTAGTCCCCATTATAGAACTGCCTGGGGCGGGGAGCGGCGTATTCCGCAATGTTGGCTTTCACTTTAGCTTATTGTGGTATACTTGCGCCTAAATCTAGTCGGGGATTGGGGGGTTTATCTGCATGGAAGATTAATGAGACATGAAGGCGATCGCCAACGATCAAACCTTGGTCTAAGAAATTCCAAAGGTTGATTAAGATTAACCCCAAACTTATTGTCCCCAACAAGATCAGCGACATCA
>JBJOGT010000292.1:0-3408 GCA_046048115.1 Cyanobacteriota bacterium
CATCGGGTTTTGCCGTTGCTGACCCCATTGCCGAACAATTACTGACAGAAATTTTACGGTGGACAGGGGGGCAACCGTTTTTAACCCAAAAGGTTTGTGAATTGGTGGCCATGGCCCTCGATCGCCAAACCCTAATTCCCTCCCCTGCAACCCTTAAAGAACAGATTGGTCTGTTAATTCAAACCCAGGTGATCCAGCAGTGGGAATCCCAGGATGAACCCGTCCATTTTCGTACCATCGGCGATCGCCTGTTGCGGGATGAACGGCAAACAGGACGATTACTCGGCTTGTACCAAGAAATTTTAGATAAAGGGTTTATTGCCGCCGACGAAAGTCCAGAACAAACCCAGTTACGCTTAACAGGGATAGTGGTGAAACAAGATGGCAAACTGGTTCCCTACAATGCCATTTATCAAGCAATTTTTAATCGGGAATGGGTAACCAAAGAATTGAATAAATTGCGTCCCTACGCCCCAACGTTACAAGCTTGGATCAATACGAATTATCAAGATTCGTCCCGATTGTTGCGGGGGGAAGCCTTACAGGAGGCCCTGGTTTGGGCCAGTAATAAAAATTTAAGTCCCTTAGATTACCGTTATCTCAACGCCAGCCAGCGCCAGGAACAGGAAGCCTCGTTGGCCGCCAATCGCATTTTGGTACGGGCTAATGTCAAAGCGAAACGTATGATTAGTGTGGGGTTTGGAATCTTATTAGCTTCTGTGGTCGGCGCGGCGATCGCCATCCGCCAGGCCCAACTAGCAACAGTAAAACAAGCACGCAGTCAACAGGGCACAGCATTGCAACGCCTCGGCAACAGCGCCCAACGCCAATTCTATTTCGACCAAATTCCAGCTTTAATGACTGCCTTAAACGCCGCCCACCAGTTGCAAACCCTCGTCCAACCCGATGAAACCCTAGCCGATTATCCCGCCACCAGTCCCCTGCTCAGTTTGCAGCAAATTTTAGACCGCATTGCCGAAAAAAATGTCCTCGTCGGCCATCAAGAAGGGGTAACCAGTGTGGCCATTAGTCCCAGCGCTGATGTAATTGCGTCGGCCTCCCGCGATCGCACCGTGAAATTATGGACGCCCCAGGGTCAATTGCTCCGGTCTTTAACGGGGCATGACGGTAGTATTTATCACGTTACCTTTTCCCCCGATGGCCAAACCCTGGCCACTGCGGCCCAGGACAATACCGTTAAACGCTGGACGCGCCAAGGCAAGGTGTTGCAGACCCTGGAGGGTCATACGGATTCGGTCTACAGCGTTAACTTTAGCCCCGATGGGCAAAAACTCGCCTCCGCTTCCCGCGATCGCACCGTCCGCATCTGGGAACGGCAGACCGGAAAAACCCTAGTGATTTTGCGGGGTCATACCAAATCCGTCGATGATGTCCAATTTAGTCCCGATGGGCAAACCCTGGTCAGTGTGTGCCGGGATGGACAAATACGCTTATGGGATTTGAAAGGGAATTTGATTCGGCAATTTGGTTTACCGGGGGTGGCCTTTTTTGCAGTCAGTTGGCATCCCGACGGTAATCTATTGGCGGTGGCGGCGGACGATGGCACGGTGAAACTGTGGACGCCCCAAGGGGAATTAAAAGCTAGTTTGAGCGGCCATGAGGAATTTGTTACCCGTGTCGTGTTTAGCGCCGATGGTAAAACGTTGGTTTCCAGCAGCAGCAACGGCAGCATTATCCAATGGTCAACAACGGGAAAAATCCTGCGCCATTATCGGGGTTATCCCGAAGCAATTTTTGGCTTGGCATTGGCGAACAATGGTCAACTGCTGGCCAGTGGTCTAGAAAATAATCTGGTAAAGCTGTGGGATTTAGCCCCTAAGCCAGACGTGATACCGTTACCCTTTTCCCAACGACCGTTGGCGGTGAGTCAAAACGCCCAAACCCAGGCCATTGCCCTTAGTCGTGAAAATCAACCGTTAGTGTTATTGAACCGCGCAAACCAAACCCAACAAACCCTTCCGCCCCAAAGCGAAGACCTTTATCCCCTGGCATTTGGTGCCGATGGTGAAAGTCTGGTGGGTTTACAAGGACGGCAGTTTCAACTCTGGCAACTATCGCCCTCCCAATTAAGCCACACCTGGGAAGCGGAAACTGGACGGGTTTACGATCTGGCCCTGCGATCTGATCCCTCGACCCTCAGTCAGTGGATTGCCGCCGCCACCCGTAATGGCCATGTTTGGCTATGGCAGGCAACGGCAAAAAATATTAATCCCCCCCTTGTGTTTAAACCGCCCATGGCTTCAGGCAATGCCCGCCGCGAACCCATGCGTAGCGTTGATTTACACCCCACTCGCCCGGAATTAGTGGCCGGCGACGATAGCGGTCAATTGCATATTTGGCAATTTGGGGGTCAACCCATCCAAACCCTCAAGGCCCACGGCGATCGCCTTAATCAAGTTCGTTACAGTGGCGATGGTCAATACATCCTAACGGGATCACGGGACGGTAGTGCCAAACTTTGGACAAACCAAGGAGAATTATTACAAACCTTTACGGGCGATCCCCTCCCCGTCGAACAAATTGCCATTAGTCCTAATAATCAATGGTTTGCCACAGGGGCTAGCGATGGCATGGTACGGCTGTGGGATCGCCAGGGACAACTCCGGGGGGAATTTCAACCGGATACCGATGGTTTACTGAGCCTGGCCTTTAGCGCCGATGAAAAATACCTAATCTCCATCAGTCAGACAGGCATAATCCGGCGATCGCCCATTGCCCCAGAATTCCGTCGCCTAGAACAGCTAATCGATCAAGGTTGTCATTGGCTCACCGACTATTTAGCGTTAAGCCGCCATCAGCAACAACAGTCCCTACCGTTTTGCCTCCCCGATCAATAGGACTTGTTAATTACTCCGTTGTCAGGACTGTGCCTCCCAAAGAAGACCTTGTACTTAACAATTGTTTATAGAGAAATGTTGATAAAAATCACCGGTATTAACTACGTTTTGTAACAAAGGTTTCTGGGTCAACCAATAACCATGCAAAGATAAAACAATCAAGAAAATCTGTTTATCTAATCTCTATACCCTTGCTCCCATCGAAATTAGCTGGGTAAAGGAAGGCACTTTTTTAAGCAAGCACTTTACTCCCCGTTTGCAATGCTGTTGCCCCGGCGGCGGTAATCTCAGTAGAAATACCAGGTTAAAGCAAATGGTTGACTCGGAATGGTTAGCCCCGGAGATCGTCCCCCTTGATATCAGGATTACGTTTTCTCCCTGACCCCCAGTGCCTTTACCGTTTTGCCCGCGACAGTTCGAGTTTATTGTTAGCCACTCTACGTATTTCCTCTCCGTAGAATTACGATTTTCGGGGGAGACTAAATTAAATGTTTCCCCAGAAACACAGAGGAATTCACGGTTTTGACTTGTTTTACTAAAAAATAAGTCG
>JBJOGT010000293.1:0-3452 GCA_046048115.1 Cyanobacteriota bacterium
CGATCGCCGTTAGCCAGACCCTAAGCATCGGCGATATCTTGGCATAGTTTTTCCCAGGCCAACACTGGATCAGGGGCGGCGGTAATGGGACGACCGATGACTAAATAATCCGCTCCGGCGGCGATCGCCTGTTGGGGGGTCATCACCCGTTGCTGATCTCCCCGCTCAGCCCAGATAGGACGGACACCGGGACAGACGAGAAGAAAATCCGAACCACAACTTCGGCGCAGTTGGGCCACTTCCTGGGGGGAACAAACCGCGCCGTTAATGCCACATTCCTGGGCTAGGAGGGCCATTTTCAACACGTATTCCGGTAATTCCAAGGGCAGATGTAAATCAAAAGCTAATTCGCGGGAACTAATGCTGGTGAGCAGGGTAATGGCTAATAATTTCGGCGGATTGTCCACCGTTTGCATGACTTCGGCGGCCAGGGTTAACGCTTTGCGCCCAGCGGTGCTGTGGAGGGTTAACAAATCCACCCCGTACTGACTAGCGGATCGGCAAGCCCCCAAAACCGTATTGGGAATGTCGTGGAATTTTAAATCCAGAAAGATTTTTTTCTGCCGTTGTTTCAGTTCCGCCAAAATCCCTGGCCCCGCACTGACAAATAATTCCAGCCCCACTTTCCAGAAATTAACCATCGGTAACCGTTCTACCAGGGCGATCGCCGTCGGCAAATCAGGGACATCCAGGGGCACAATCAGGCGATCGGTGTTTAGCATCGGTGGGCAAACGTTAAGGACTCAGAACTACATCAATTCCCCCCTTAGAAAGGGGGGCTAGGGAGAATTAATTACCCTTGGGTATCATCACTGGGGGGCGGTAGGGTTTTAATCAGTGTGGCGATCGTCGGGGTAGCAAATAATACTTCCGTGTCCTTGATCAATTTTTCCCCCCAGAGGTTTTTGATCAGAAAATCCAATTCCGCATAGCGGCTATCCAATTCCAATGCGGCCTTTGCTTGCTCTAGACCGGCCTCGGTTTGCCCCTGTTTATACAAGGCAACGGCGATCGCCAATTGGGGTTCCGCCTGTTCCTCGTCCATCTTGACCACGGTCTGCCACCGTTTAAGAGCACTGTCCACCTTACCTTGCTCGTATTCAATTAAACCGATGTTGTTTAGCGCCGGCCAAAATTCCGCCTCCGCTGCCAACGCCTGTTCATAGGCATCAACGGCCTTTGGCAATTGATTTAACTTCAGATAGGCATTCCCCATATCAAACAACGCCGCAGGAACCTTGGGACGCTGTTTTAGCCCCGCTTGGAGTACGTCCACGGCCTCTTGGTAGTTGCCCTGTTGGAAATAGGCATTGCCGAGGGTAAATTTAATCCCGGCTTCCTCGGGGGCCATGGTTTCCGCCTTTTTCAACACTTCAACCCCCGGCTCTAATTCTTCTTTTTGCAGATAGAGCGTCCCCAAAATAAACCAGGTCTGAAAGCGTTCCGGGGCTAATTGGGTGGCGAGCTTGGCCCGGGAAAAGGCCAGATCGTATTGCTGAAACCGGACTAACTGCACCACGTCTTCCGTGAGGGCAATGCCCTGTTCTTCTAGTTGTTGCTGATTTAAGTTTGGGCTGTAGGGCAGGATCGCTTGGGCAAGAACGGGGGGTGCCATGCTCACTAAACCAAGCTGTAATCCCCACAAAAGCAACCAATGACGTTTCGGCACAGTGTTTTTTTCCATCAATCAACGTTTTGAACCATCTTAACTTAGCAGTTTCCCAAAATTTTTACTCCGTTGTGAGGACGACATAGGAGTTGTGACCTGGTTATCTGGCTTGATCAAAGCATTGTTCTACCTGCGGGAGAGACTGTTCTGAGCCAAGGGGGTGCTTAATGAGACCCGCTTTGTAGTCGGTCGGGGACTGGAAGCATCTATGCTAAATCGGTGCCGGTAAAATGTGTTATCACCTCCTTGGAAACCTTCCTATTGTCCATGACCTTCTCCTGTCCTATCCCGTTGGATCGCTATCCCTACGTCTTACTTGCCCACGGCGGCGGCGGTCGGTTAATGCAGCAACTCCTCAACCAAATATTTTTGCCCACCTTTGGCACTCCGCCAGAAAACAGCCACGATGCCCAGGTTTTTAGCGTTACCGGGGGACAACTGGCCTTCACCACCGATTCCTATGTGATTAATCCCCTCTTTTTTCCGGGGGGAAATATTGGTTCCCTCGCTGTCCACGGCACCGTCAACGATTTAGCCATGGCGGGGGCAACACCGCAATATTTGAGCGTTGGTTTTATTCTCGAAGAAGGACTCCCCATGGAAACCCTCTGGCAGGTAGCCCAATCCATGCAACGGGCAGCGGAATCCTGCGGGGTCAAAATCCTAACCGGCGATACCAAAGTGGTGGATCGGGGTAAGGGGGACGGTATTTTCATCAACACCAGCGGCATCGGCGTGATCAACCATGCTCAAACAATTCATCCCCGACAAGTACAACCCGGCGATCGCCTTATCGTAAGTGGAGATTTGGGGCGGCACGGCATGGCTATTATGGCGGTGCGGGAAGGGCTGGAATTTGAAACCACCATTGAAAGCGATTCGGCCCCAGTTCACCGTGAAGTATCCGAATTACTCAACGCCCACATCCCGATCCATTGTTTGCGGGACTTAACGCGGGGGGGCTTAGCCAGTGCGGTGAATGAAATTGCCCACAGTGCCGGGGTAACCATGCGCCTAGAGGAAACCCTGATTCCAGTGCGGGAAGATGTGCAAGGGGCCTGTGAACTTTTGGGCTTTGATCCCCTGTATGTGGCCAACGAAGGGCGGTTTCTGGCGATCGCCCCCCCGGAATCCGTTGATCAAATTTTGCAAATCCTGCGAACCTATCATCCCCAAGCCACGGCGATCGGAGAAGTCACGGGCACCAGTGATCAAAAACTTGGTTTAGTCAGCCTCACCAGCCCCATTGGAGCCCTGCGGTTACTAGACATGCTCAGTGGTGAACAATTACCCCGCATTTGTTAGATTAGGGGATTTCATGAAGTTTTCTCAATGGGATTTATTATTGAAAAGGTGTTACGCCCTCAAGATGCCAAAGGTCTTGCCCCCTTGCCGAAACCATGGGCATTTGAGTGTCCCCTTGATTGAGCCACTGGGGTCGGTTGAGTAAGGATGACGAAATGTTTTTGGAAACCCCTAAGACATTTTATTAGCACTAGTACAATTTGCCTTCTGTCCAAATATTTAACTTTAACGTCCCCCTTGAACTATATCCAGTCCTTCACCAACGTTCTTTAAGTCCATAGATTTGTAAACCCCTAATTTCCAAACATATTTTTGAAACATTTATCCCGATGATTCTCCCTAGTCGCGTTATCTTTACCCTTGCTGGAATTGTTGCGTTCAATACACTAACATTGCCCCCAGCTTCTGCTAACTCCATCCCGATTAAGCCCAGTGTTGAAATTGCTCAAACGTCCACACAAACTAATCTGGCGCTATT
>JBJOGT010000294.1:0-3661 GCA_046048115.1 Cyanobacteriota bacterium
AACTCCGTAGGGCAATCAATTCACTATCTCCCCCTAAACGCCCAAAGGTCATCATCGTCGCCAACATGACGGAAATGGGTAAGGCATAAGTAAGAAATTCCGGTAATTTTAAGATTAAAACTTCCGCTGCACTGAAGACCGGTAAATTCTTTTCAACAATTTTATTGGCTAAATCCGATAAATAACCGATCGCCAGACCCAGGCTAGCGACAATGCCCACACTAAATAAAAAAGGCGGGATAAGTTGGCCGGCAATATAGCGATCCATTAAGGAGGGTTGACAGCGTGCTAGCAGCCATTGATGGGGCCAAGCAAAACGGTGGGGCGATAACATAAACGGTCTTAAAATTCCGCATTGAGGGGGGTGCGGGGGAACGGAATCACATCCCGAATATTGCCCATCCCTGTCATAAATTGCACAATGCGTTCAAAGCCCAGACCGAAGCCCGCATGGGGTACAGATCCATAACGGCGTAGGTCTAGATACCACCACAGATCACTTTCGGGTATGCCTTGTTCCTGGATTCGTTGATTTAACATAGCTAACCGTTCTTCCCGTTGGGAACCGCCGATAATTTCGCCAATTTTAGGGGCAAGAATATCCATGGCGGCTACGGTTTTACCGTCGTCATTGAGGCGCATATAAAAGGCTTTAATTTCCTTGGGATAATCGGTGACAATGGTGGGTCGTTTAAAGACTTCTTCCGCTAAATATCGTTCATGTTCGGATTGTAAATCGACGCCCCATTCCACAGGGTATTCAAAGGTTTGACTGCTTTTTTCAAGTAAATCAATGGCTTCGGTATAGGTTAAGCAGGCAAATTCCGTATTAATAATATTGTCGGCGGTGGCTAACACGGTATTGTCAATACGTTGGTCAAAAAATGCCATGTCTTCGGGACAGGTTTCTAATACAAACTTAAAAATATATTTTAAAAATTCCTCCGCTAATTGGCGATCGCCGTCTAGATCACAAAAGGCCATTTCCGGCTCCACCATCCAAAATTCCGCTAGGTGACGGGAGGTATTGGAATTTTCAGCGCGAAAAGTGGGGCCAAAGGTATAAACATTTTGAAAAGCCATGGCCATCACTTCTGCTTCCAGTTGCCCGCTGACCGTTAAATAGGCCTGTTTGCCAAAAAAATCCTGTTCATAATCAATACCGGTTTGGGTTTTAGGAACTTGGTTTAAGTCCAACGTGGTGACATTAAACAAATCCCCCGCCCCTTCACAGTCACTGGCGGTAATAATCGGGGTGTGAACCCATAAAAAGCCTTTGCTCTGAAAAAATTGATGGATCGCCGTGGCGCAGGCATTCCGGACCCGCATCACTGCACCGATGGTATTGGTTCGGGGGCGCAGATGGCCGATGGTGCGGAGAAATTCAAAACTATGGCGCTTTTTCTGGAGAGGATAGCTGGCCGGGTCAGATTCCCCCACTAGGACTAATGCCGTGGCTTTCAGTTCAACTTTTTGCCCCTGCCCCGGCGACGCTACTAATTGCCCGGTGATGATCACCGCCGCCCCCGTATTCAGTTTCGGCAGCAACTGATCATAATCAGGCAGGGTCCCATCCAACACCGCCTGTAAGTTAGCCAAACTTGATCCATCATTCACTTCGACAAAACTAAACTCTTTTAACGTCCGTTTAGTCCGGAGCCAGCCTTGAATGGTAACGGTTTCATCGACTTGGCCATGGCGAAGAATATCAATAATGCGGCGTTTGTTCATAACCCCTGGATAATGGCGGTGCTGACATATTTTACCGTCAATGCGCGAGGTGGTTACGATGGGGGCAGCGTTAGCCCCCCCAGGGACGATGCTTGACTGCCTCTTTCTCCAAGGGATATTCTTTGGACAATCCCCCCCAGGGTCTCTACGGTTTTTTGTTTAAATAAAACTCAGTTTTTGCGTTGTTTAGCGCGAGTCATAGCCCATGCCCCCTTCCTCCCCGCAAACTGTTGATCCCTGCACGTTGGCGGCGATCGATATTGGCACGAACTCCGTTCACATGGTCATTGTCCGCATTGACCCCCTGTTGGCGACCTTTACCATTGTGGCCCGGGAAAAAGATACCGTCCGTCTTGGCGATCGTGATCCTAAATCCAATAATCTGACCGCTGCGGCCATGGATCGGGCGATCGCCGCCTTAAAACGGTGTGTAGAACTGGCCAAAAGTTTAGAAACCGACCATATCATTGCCGTTGCCACCAGTGCCACCCGCGAAGCCCGCAATGGCCAAGATTTTTTAGCCCAAATTCAGACCGAAGTGGGTCTTACCGTTGACCTCATTTCCGGGCCAGAGGAAGCCCGACGCATTTATCTGGGCGTTTTTTCTGGCATGGACTTCCAACAATCCCCCCACATCATCATTGATATTGGGGGCGGATCAACAGAATTAATCCTAGCCGATCGCCAGGACGTGCGCTTTTTAAGCAGTACCAAAATAGGGGCAGTGCGTCTTACCCAAGACTTTGTCCATAGTGATCCCATCAATGCCACCGAATTAGCCGTTTTGCGGGCCTATGTGCGGGGCATGTTGGAGCGTCCCGTGGATGAAATCAAACAACGCTTACAACCCGGCGAAACCACCGTCAAACTAGTAGGAACCTCTGGCACCATCGAAACCCTAGCCACCATGACCGCTCTGCAAAATCAGCGGGAAGTGCCCAATCCCTTACATGGCTATACCTTTAGTCAGAAAGACGTGCGCGATTGGGTTAAAAAGCTGGCGGGCTTGACCTATCAAGAGCGGTTCCCCATTGCAGGGTTATCCGATCGCCGGGCGGAGATTATTTTGGCGGGAGCGGTAATTTTGCAAGAAGCCATGGCCATGCTAAACCTAGATAACCTAACGATTTGTGAACGGGCGCTACGGGAAGGCATGATTGTGGATTGGATGCTAACCCATGGCCTAATTGAAGACCGACTCCGGTTCCAAGGGGAAATTCGTCAGCGGAGTGTGCTAAAAATTGCCCATAAATATCGGGTTGATCTCGGTTTTGGCCAACGGGTCGCGGCCTTTGCCACCAGCCTGTTTGATCAATTGCAAGACTCCCTTCTCCATTGGGGAGAAACAGAACGGGAATGGCTCTGGGCAGCGGCGATTCTTCATAATTGTGGTCTTTATATCAGTCACTCCGCCCACCACAAGCATTCCTACTACTTAATTCGCCATGCAGAACTATTAGGTTATACCGAAATTGAGTTGGAATTAATCGCCAATATTGCCCGTTACCATCGCCGTAGTAAACCGAAAAAACGCCACGAAGACTATCTCAAATTATCCGAAGACCACCGTGCCGCCGTGCGTCAATTGAGTGCAATCCTGCGGTTAGCCGTTGCCCTCGATCGCCGCCAAATGGGCGCTGTTAATTGCTTTGAATGTAAATATGATCCCGAATATCGCCAATTACATTTACACATTACCCCGAACCAACCCGACGATGATTGCGCCTTAGAATTATGGAATTTAGCCTATAAAAAGCTTGTCTTTGAAGAAGAATTTAATGTTAAGATTCTCTCTACCCTGGCGATTCCGGTAAATACGTAAGCTTGATGGCAACAAAGGATTCGCCTAGGTTGAAGGGGTGACTCAAGACCTAATCCCTTTTGTTAACGGTTAATGTGGTGTTAGGGTACCCTCAGCCCTTCCAAAATT
>JBJOGT010000295.1:0-3685 GCA_046048115.1 Cyanobacteriota bacterium
TCTTCTTTTGGCACTGCTACCTTCACCATGGCATGGCGGAGGACAAGATCCTCTAGAAGATAGCCCCGGACTAATTCTTCAAGTACCGTATCCTCGGGGTGATCATTGGTTGGCTCCCGTAACATGGCCTCATGGTATTTAGGGTCAAAAGGTTTACCCTCCGGGCGCATTGGTGAAACCCCCAGGCGTTTAAGGCTATCCACTAAACTTTTGTAAACCCCTTGATAGCTCTTATGAATGTCGTTTTCTCCCTCGGAACTGGGTTTGATCTGGGTTCTGGCCCGCTCAAAATTGTCAACAACCGCTAAAAGCTCACTGATGGTTTTGCCCTTAATAATTTTTTCTTGTTCCTCCTTTTCCCGCTGAGTTCGTTTACGGAAATTATCAAATTCCGCCGCTAAACTCATGTAGCGTTTTTTGAACATATCAAGCTGTTCAGACTGCTCTGCTAGTTCTTGACGATGGCTAGCCAAATCCTGGTGCAGCACGGCAATCACTTCTTCGCTGCTCAGCTCTGGGACGGGGGAAATTTCTGGTTCTGTTGTTTCTGCAGAATTTTCTAGGGACTCGGTAGTGGGATTTTCGGTGTTGTCGCCCCCTAATCCCGTATTATCTGATTGGCCTTCTTCGACCGTAACATCGGCAGTGACATTGACAACGTCTGCGGGGACAGCATTTTGTTGGGATTCGAGAGGATTTTGCTCTTCGTTCATTGGAGACAGTGAAACCTAGTTGTACACTTTATAAGAGTAACCTGACCTGAAGAAAGTCTGGAATATTCATCGATTTTACGATGATGCTATCGATGTTTAGGCTAAATAGCCAGGGCGATTACAAGACTTGATGGAAAGATCATCGTCACAGGATAGCTAGTGGTTATCATTAGCTGGGAATACTTTACATTATACGAATCCGGGTTGGTCTTGCTATGACATCTTATTCCTCCGCTTCCAAAAAAAGTCGTGCTGTTGCCCTACGTAATTATTTCTCCCCCTTCGGAAATAAATTGGTTGCGGGAGGGCATATTGAACCAGACCAGCTACGTCAGGCCCTTATTCAAGTCAAAAAGACAGGGCGATCGCTCCCGGAGGAGATTCAGAATATTACCGGTCGGGCCCTATCACCGGAATTACTGCGCCAGTACAAGAAAAATCAACTGTTTGAGTTAAAAATTCTTTACGGCGTCGATAGCATTGATCCCGAAGTAGCCCCCGTGGGAACCAAAGAAATGGCCGAATTGATCGGCAAATTTTTCCCGTTGGACACCTGCCGTCGCTTCAAATTTATTCCCTTAACCCAACAGGATTCTGATCCTCCCAGCGTTCTGGTGGCCATGGTAGACCCCGATAATTTAGCAGCCCAGGATGAATTAAATCGAATTTTACGGGTCAAAGGCTTTGATCTCCGGCGTTTGGTCATTACCCAAGAGGACTTTAATCAACTGCTAGAGCAGTATTACAGTATTCGTGGTGAACTGGAAGAAGCCCAGGAGCAAAAGGACAAAGAAAAGGCCCTGGATAAACTCAACGATCTGACGGATATTGTCGGCTCGTTGGATATGAATTTACAGGAAGATAACAGTAGTGATGCTGATGCCCTGGACTCCAATGATGCCCACCAGGCACCGGTTATTAATTTAGTCAATAAGATTCTCGCCAAGGCATTACAAGAGGGAACTTCTGACATCCACATCGAACCCCAGGAAGAAACCCTGCGTATCCGGTTTCGTAAGGATGGGGTATTAAATCAGGCCTTTGATCCCCTACCCCGTAAAATCACTCCGGCGGTGGTGGCCCGTTTTAAAATTATGGCGGATATGGATATTGCTGAACGCCGTGCTCCCCAAGATGGCAAAATTCGCCGGATTTTTCAGGGTCGTAAGGTGGATTTCCGGGTTAATACCATTCCCAGTCGTTATGGGGAAAAGGTCTGTTTGCGGATTTTGGATAATTCCGCCACCCAATTGGGGTTAGATTTTTTGATTACCAACCCAGATACGTTGCAGATTATGCGGGATCTTGCCGCTAGACCCTACGGTTTGTTATTGGTGACGGGGCCGACGGGATCGGGGAAATCCACCAGTTTGTATTCTGTTTTGGCGGAACGCAATAGCCCCGGTGTGAATATCAACACAGCAGAAGATCCCATTGAGTATGCCTTGCCGGGTATTACCCAGGTACAGGTGATTCGGGAAAAGGGCATGGATTTTTCGTCCATCCTGCGGGCCTTTATGCGACAAGATCCCGATGTCATTCTGGTGGGGGAAACCCGGGATAAGGAAACCGCAAAAACGGCCATTGAGGCGGCGCTAACGGGACACTTGGTTTTGACTACCCTCCACACCAATGACGCGGCAGGGGCGATCGCCCGTCTAGACGAGATGGGGGTTGAACCGTTTATGGTGTCGGGGGCCTTATTGGGGGTTTTGGCCCAACGGTTAATGCGAAAAGTTTGTACGGAATGTCGCATTGCCTACACCCCTAGCAAAGAAGAATTATCTCGTTTTGGCTTTTCCGTTGCTGGGGAAGACGCCATCACCCTCTACAAAGCCAATACCCTGAGTCCCGACGAAGTCCAAACGGCCCGACAAAAGGGGACATTGTGCCAAAAATGTAGTGGCGGCGGTTACAAAGGTCGGGTCGGGGTGTATGAAGTCATGCGGAACTCAGAAAAAATTGCTGAATTGATTAACCAGGGCGCAACAACGGATCGCATTAAAGACCAGGCCGTGGCCGAGGGGATGGTTACCCTGTTAGCCTACAGCCTTAATCTAGTCCAGGAAGGGTTTACCACCCTAGAGGAGGTCGAACGGGTCACCTTCACCGATACAGGATTAGAAGCAGAATTGCGGGCTAAGCGCAAAAGTGCCCTAACCTGTCGGGTTTGCCAGGCGGAATTACAACAGGAATGGATTGATTGTCCCTATTGCATGACCCCGCGTTTTACCTAGAAAATACTCTCCCTAACAACCCATCAGCATCATTTTATAGATTGGCCAATACGATTTTTGCCATGGCGATCGTTTGGTCAATGTCAGCTTCCGTATGGGCCAACGAGGGAAAACCCGCTTCATATTGGGATGGGGCTAGGTAAATTCCGTGCTCTAACATACCCCGATGGAAACGGGCAAATTTATTGACATCGGCTTTTTTGGCGTCTTCATAATTGCGAACGGGGCCTTCGGTAAAAAACATCCCAAACATGGCGCTAATCGAACCACCACAGGCCCCATGCCCCGATTCTTTGGCCGCATCCAGTAAGCCTGTGATCAGTCGTTTAGTGATCTTGTCTAAATACTCATAGGTTCCGGGCTTTTGCAAGATTTCCAAGGTTTTAATACCCGCTGTCATGGCCAACGGATTACCGGACAGGGTGCCCGCTTGGTACATGGGGCCGGCCGGGGCCACCATGGCCATAATCTCCTCCCGCCCCCCGTAAGCACCAACAGGCAGACCACCACCGATGACTTTACCTAATGTGGTTAAATCCGGTGTGATGCCAAAACGGGCTTGGGCCCCACCATAGGACACCCGGAAACCGGTCATCACTTCATCAAATACGAGTAAAGCACCATACTCCCTGGTTAATTCCCGCAGACCTTCTAGAAAACCCGCATCAGGCAAGATAAAGCCTGCATTACCAACAACGGGTTCTAAGATGACTCCCGCAATACTATCGGGATTTT
>JBJOGT010000296.1:0-3309 GCA_046048115.1 Cyanobacteriota bacterium
TTCCCTACAATTGTGTCAAAGGTCGAGACGATACGGTTAGTGTGGAAATTCGTGGGCAACGCTATACCCCCCAGGAAATCTCGGCCATGATTTTGCAAAAATTAAAGGCTGACTCAGAGGCCTTTTTAGGGGAACCGGTGACTGAAGCGGTAATTACGGTTCCGGCCTACTTTACCGATGCCCAACGCCAAGCCACCAAAGACGCCGGCACGATCGCCGGTTTAGAGGTGTTGCGGATTATCAATGAACCCACCGCCGCTGCCCTCGCCTATGGTCTAGACAAACAAGATGCGGAAGAATTAATTCTCGTTTTTGACCTTGGCGGTGGTACGTTTGACGTTTCTCTGTTGCAATTGGGCAATGGGGTTTTTGAGGTGGTTTCTACGTCGGGGAATAACCATCTCGGCGGTGATGATTTTGACAATTGCATTGTCCAATGGATGGTAAAGAACTTTAAGCAACAGGAAAAGATTGATCTGAGCACGGACAAAATGGCTATCCAGCGGTTAAGGGAAGCCGCAGAAAAGGCCAAAATTGAATTGTCCAGTATGCTCAATACTTCAATTAATTTACCCTTTATCACCGCCGATGAAAGTGGGCCCAAGCATCTAGAAACGGAACTCAGTCGTACCCAGTTTGAGGAATTAACTAAACAGTTATTAGAAGATACTCGCATTCCCTTGACCCAAGCCCTCGACGATGGTGAAATTCGGGCCAGCAGTGTCCATCGGGTCATTTTAGTCGGGGGATCAACCCGCATTCCCGCCGTTCAAAGAATTATTCAAGAGTTTTTTCCTGACAGCCAACTAGAGCGGTCTGTGAATCCGGATGAAGCGGTGGCCCTGGGGGCTGCCATTCAAGCGGGGGTAATCGGTGGGCAGGTTGAAGATGTGTTGTTGCTCGATGTGACTCCCCTCTCCCTGGGGATTGAAACCCTGGGGGAAGTGTCCACCAAAATCATTGAGCGCAATACCACCATCCCCACCAGCCGTTCGGAGGTTTTTTCTACCGCCGTTGACGGGCAAACGTCTGTAGAAATTCATGTTCTCCAAGGAGAACGGGCTATGGCTAAGGACAATAAAAGTCTTGGTAAGTTTTTATTGGCCGGTATCCCCCCTGCTCCAAGGGGAATGCCCCAAATTGAGGTCAGTTTTGAAATTGATGTCAATGGGATTCTACGGGTAGCGGCCCAGGATCAGGGGACAGGCAAAGAGCAGAGTATTGTGATTAGTCATACGGGGGGATTAAAAAGTAATGAAATTGAAAAAATGCGTCAGGAAGCTGAAAAATACGCGGCACAGGATCAACGGCGTTTACGGATCATGGAGTTACGCAATCAAGCCGATAGTCTCTTCCATACCTACGACACAACCCTCCAGGAAAATGGCAGTTTAATTCGGGAAGAGTTGAAAATTGCCAGCAAGCAAAAGAAAGATCAACTGGCGATCGCCCTACGGACCCCCAATACGACCCCCGAAAAACTGCAAACGTTGGTCGAAGAATTCCGTCAGTTGATTCTGCAAATTGGGACAGACGTCTATCAGCAAGCCAATGTGGGTAGCGTTAACGAATTTAAGGATTTTGGCCGGACAAATCCCGGCACCTTTGGGTCGATGGTTGAACCGATTGAAACCCAAATGAATCGACAAAAATCCCGTCAACGCGCTGCATCCAAAAAAACGATGACCCCTGGAACCATGATTAACGGCACAGTGGGAACACCGGAATATATGGAAACAGCTCCAGTGTATGGTCTGGATGAGGAGGGTGAGTTTGATTTTGATGCGGATGAAACCATTTCCAGTGACTATGAAGCGGTGGATTAGCGGTTGTTATGATGGGTAACGATCCCGCCCGATCCGATCGCCAACGGTTGCTGCAATCGTTAAAAAGACTTTGGGGCTATGATCAATTTCGCTATCCCCAAGCCGAAGTAATGGATTGTTTATTGGCGGGGCGGGATTGTTTGGTGGTGTTACCCACCGGGGGTGGCAAATCCCTCTGTTTTCAATTACCGGCGCTATTGGGCCAGGGCTTAACGTTAGTGGTGTCGCCGTTGGTGGCGTTGATGGAAGATCAAGTCCAAGGTCTACGTCGTAAACAATTACCCGTGGCTTGTCTCCATAGTCAGTTGTCCCGGGGTGATTACAAACGCATTCTCAACCAGGTGAAAACCCAACAACTCCGGTTGCTGTACCTTTCCCCCGAAACCCTATTAAGTCCGGAATTGTGGGAGATTTTGAGGGAGCCAGCCCTAAAAGTTGAAGGGTTAATATTAGATGAAGCCCATTGTTTGGTGCAATGGGGGGACAGTTTTCGCCCGGCTTATCGACGGTTGGGGGCATTTCGGACGGGGGTCAATCCAGAAAAAACTTTTCCCATTGCCGCATTCACCGCCACTGCCGATTCCCAACAACAAACGCAAATTATTGAAGGTTTAGATCTCCGTCAGCCCCAACGGTTTCAGGTCAGCCCCTTTCGTCCCCAGTTACGCTTGACGGTCAAAACTGTTTTTAGTGAACGCTGTCGCCGCCAGCAGTTGCTCCGGTTATTGAACAAGCATTCCCACCAAAGCGGTTTAATTTATCTACGGACTCGCACAACGGCGATCGCCTTAGCCCAATGGTTGACGAGCCAGGGCTTTAAAACAACGGCATATCATGGGGGCGTGGCCGCTACTCAGCGCCGACAAACTGAACAGTGTTGGTTAGGGGGGGACATCCCCTTTGTGGTTTGTACCAATGCCTTTGGCTTGGGCATCAACAAACCCGATACCCGTTGGGTGTTACATTACCATCCCCCCTTGGGGTTGATTGATTATTTGCAAGAGATTGGCCGGGCTGGCCGAGATCTGAAACCCGCCCATTGCGTAACCCTGATCAGTGAACCCACCGGCTGGCTTGACCCCGGCGATCGCCAACGACGGCAATATTTTTTGAGGCAGCAACAGGAAGTACTATACGAAGCCCAACGCCTTGTATCCCGACTTCCCAAACAGGGCAATCTAACCGTTTTAAAGCAGGAATTTCCCGAGATTGAATTAGCGTTAGCAGGTTTACATCGCCAGGGTTGTCTGCAATGGTTAGATCCGTTTCACTACCAATTATTGACCAATTCCCCAACCGCCCTAACGTTAGCGGATCTCAAACACCAATGCCAGACCATGATCCAATATTTACGAATAAAAACCTGTCGCTGGGAATATATTCTTAACGTCTTTGGCGATCGCCCTGAGACAGAGAATATCCCCTGTGGCACTTGTGATAATTGTTTGGCAAAAATTGGCAAAAAATTGATGGATAAACCTTG
>JBJOGT010000297.1:0-5788 GCA_046048115.1 Cyanobacteriota bacterium
AGCCAACTGCTGGGCCAAGTAAAAAATAGTTCCTTGGGTTTCCTGATCACAGGCTTGAATGAGGGCCGCACTGACCATCACCGGCAAATGGGAAATCCAGGCCACGGCTTGATCATGATCCTCTGGAGAACAGAGATAGCAGGTTGCTCCCAAGGAATCAACTAAAGTCTGTAATTGTGCTAATTGAGCCGGATCGGTTGTTTCGGTGGGGGTAAGCACGTAGGGAGATCCCGCAAACAAATTTTCCTGGGCTGCATCAATGCCTTGTTCTGCTGTGCCGGCCATGGGATGACCCCCAATAAAGCCCGGCCATAATTGCATCGCTGGGGCGGCGATCGCCGTTTTCACCGAAGCCACATCGGTCACAATGGTAGAGGGGGTTAGGAAAGGAACTAACTTGGCTAACGTGGGAATAATTAAATGAATTGGCGTACAAAAAAATACCACCTCCGTCGCCGCCAACTGGGGCAAATCTTGACTGGCAACATCCACCAAACCCCGTTGCAAGGCCTTTTCACAGGTAAGGGGTTGCCGAGAAACGCCGTAAACAGTATGGCCCCGCCGCCGAAAATCCCCCGCCAACGAAGCACCAATTAAACCCAGCCCCACAATGCCAATTTTCATAAATGGTTGAATGAACTTAATCTAGTTCGAAGATAAAGGGCGGACGGCATAATCGCGGCAACTAATGGCACTCTCCGAATTTGCCACCAGGGGATGGATAGTACACTTTAACCGATGATCGTTGGTGAAAAACTGGCAATTGTGACAGGGAATGCGGTGCATGATTTGGCTACGTCGCCACACATCATAAACAAATTGCCCTAAGGTTATGCCTAGGTACCCCAAAAACACCCAAGCGACGCCAAAACAGAGGGGGACTTGCAACGGTTCCAGCCAGTGTAAAAGATAGTAGAGAAAATGGGACATTAGCCATCAAAGGGAACGATTTTTGCTTGTCCCCCATTTTGCCAAAGGGCCCCTCGACCCCGGCGCAATTGTTATAAATTGTGATGTTGTCGTCTTTTGCCTAGCTGAGTCCCCCCATCTACGTATAGACTTGGTAGAAAATGTTTTGGTTAGTTAACTCAGATTTGCTTTTATTTCTGTATTCTGTGATCCCAGCCTATGACCCTCATTGATTCCGACAGTCTACATAATATGGCTTTTCTACTGGGGACGGTGGTGTTCGTGGGCATCATTGTCTGGTCAGTGTGGTTTGCCTTTAATATGGATTGATCAAAGGTTTTCCATAACTGGTGATTGACGGACATGGCTGTAGGCTCCCGATTGGCATTTGCTGAAACCCTTAATATGGCCTTGATTGCACTGCGGGGAAACCGTTTGCGGAGTGTTTTGGCGATGTTAGGCATTGCCATTGGCAACGGGGCAGTGGTGGCGTTAATGGCCATCGGCCAAGGGACAAAAGAACGCACTTTAGCACAGTTTAAAGCCCTCGGTCCCAATGTGATTTTTGTGAGTCTCAGTTCCGCACGGGTACGCAGAACCCTATCTCAATCCGCTAAACCCCTCCTGCTGTCCGACGCTGAGGCGATCGCCGCCCAAATCCCCTCGGTAAGTGCTGTCGCGCCGGAGTTCCAGTCCCAACAATTGTTAAGTAATGGCCGGGAGAATCTGAATGTCAATATTGTCGGCACGTCACCGGAATATCTAAGTGTCAGGAATTATCGGATCGCCACGGGACGATTTCTCAATCCCGTGGATTTACAGCGTACTAATCGGGTGGTAATTCTGGGGGCCAATGTGGCTAAGCGTTTATTTGCCCAGGAAGATGCCGTCGGACAATCGGTGCGGATTCGCAATCTAGGTTTTGAAGTGGTGGGGGTGTTGAAACCCAAAGGGTTATTGTTTGGTACGGATTACGATGATGTGGCTATTATTCCCATTTCCACCCTTATGCGTCAGGTCGTTGGCTGGAATATTCCTTACGGTATTCCCCTGTCTCGCATCAGCCTCTTAGCGAAAGATGATAATCACTTATCCACCGCAGCGTTTCAGGTTAGAAATTTGCTGCAATTGCGTCACCCCGAAACCGCTACTAACGATATCCGGGTCGAACCCCAAAATACCTTGCTCGAAACGACTAAAGCCGCCGATGAAAGCCTCACCCAAATGTTAACGGCGATCGCCAGCATTTCCTTATTGGTGGGGGGGATTGGGGTCATGAATGTGATGTTAGTTTCAGTGACAGAACGCACCCAAGAAATCGGTTTACGAAAAGCACTGGGGGCAAAACAAGGGGATATTCTCAGTCAATTTTTATTAGAAGCAGTGATTTTGACCAGTCTAGGGGGGGGCAGCGGCATTATCATTACCGTAGCGGGTTTAAGCCTTGCGGAACATCTCACCTGGGTCGTGGCCAGCATTTCTCTGCCATCCATCGCCCTAGCATTAGGTGTATCCTGTGGTATCGGTCTATTTTTTGGCGTCTTTCCTGCCCAGCGAGCCGCCCAACTTGATCCCATCCAAGCCCTACGAGGAACGGGCTAATTATATTACCCCTTGATGGAGAAATGGAAGAGCGTTTGTCAAGACTATGCCCTTGTTTAAACCTCGGCTTTTTGTCAAAATCATTAGATTCTTTCATCCCCCAGCCAAGGAGCACCTAAAAATTATTTCTTGAAGATCATATACCTAAATATCTAAAACTTATACTTTTCCAACCGATCTATGACTCCCCAAGCACTAATCATCCTGATCCTCTGGTTTCCCTTCACGATTTTCCTGTGTGCCACTTTGCCAATCCGTCGGGCGATCGCCATTAGTTTTCTGGGAGCATTTCTTTTCCTTCCCTCCCGCGCGGGTGTTGCCTTACCCCTCATCCCTAGTTATGACAAGTTGACGAGTACTTACTATGCTCTGATGGTCGGCATCGCAATTTTTGATCGACAATCTATCCTTAAATATCGTTTTCATATTATTGATTTATCTATTATTGTTTATTTTTCCGTAGATATTATTACTTCCCTCTCCAATGGTTTAGGGCTTTATGATGGTATTTCCCAATGCTTAAGGACATTTTTTCGATGGGGAATTCCCTATTTTCTTGGTAGGATTTACTTCAATGATTTCAAGCATCTAAAGAATCTGGCCATTCTCACAATTCAAGCCGGGATTATTTATGTTCCCCTTTGTCTGTGGGAAATTAAAATGAGCCCCCATTTACACAGAGTATTATATGGCTACTTTTCCCATCCATCAGGCGTTAATCAACAAATCAGAAGCTTTGGACTTTGGCGACCCATCGTTTTCACTGGGCACGGATTAGTTGCTTCTTTATTTATGCTTTTTGCTTTTTTCTTGGCTTTTTGGGTCTGGCAATCGAAAACGGTGGATAAGATTTGGGGAGTTAATATTAGCCTATGGACATTCTTGATTGGATTTACCTTTGTGATGATGCAATCCCGGGGAACCTATGTCTATTTCATTATTATGGCTGGCATATTTATTTCTGCCAAATACCTCAAAAGTAATTTTGCCTATTTGTTGGTGCTATCCCTGATGATTTACTATATGTATTCCGTTGCATCTGGATTATTTGACGGAATACAGATTGTGTCTTGGATTGCGAAAAATGTGAGTCCGGAGCGGGCCCAATCCCTCGCTTTTCGCTGGGATAATGAACAAGATATGGCGGCTAAAGCACGTTTGCAACCCTTATTTGGCTGGGGAAATTGGGGACGCAATCGGGTCTATGCCTATGACTGGAAAGGCGAGATTGTGGATACATCCGTAACGGACAGCATTTTTATGTTGACCTATGGCGTTAACGGCCTTGTGGGGGTTGTTTCCTTTTACACGACAATACTGCTTCCCTCTTCTTTGTTTTGCCTCCGCAAATATCCCGTCAAAACTTGGTTCCATCCTAAGATTGGTCCCGCCGTTGCCCTAGCGCTTTTTTCACTCATCTTCTGCCTTGACACGTTACTTAATGCACCACTACAGCCATTATTAATGTTATCCTGTGGGGCGATCGCCGGTTTAGTGGTTAAACCCACAGAATCCCTAACGATGCCCAAAGGCATAGGAACAGGGAGCACCCAGGGAGTGGGTTCTGCCCTACCTTTAGGGAAAACAGCCCCAACCTTTATTCACAGACGTTAGCGCTGTTGAGTCTAAATTGCCCCCGGTGGTGTCCCAATTCCGATGAAGTTGACCCGAAGCAAAATTTACAGATACGCTTTTGGTCAAAAGAAGTGTCCCTCTAAAATTTGCCTTTTTGTCCCAAAAACCAAGTAAAACTAGGCAGACTGCCGTTGCAAGAGAGTGTGTTTATTGACCCGCCAGAGATGGTAGGGAAAAGCGGTGCTGAGATCTTGGTAATCGCCGGGTTGGAGGTTGAAACGGTCTAGGGTGCGTTTTTCGCCGATTAAAAGTACGGTGTCCGGCTGTTGATGGGGATCTTGCTGTTCCACTATTTCCCAAGCGTAGTGGACATCGTCCAGAAAAATGGCGGGATGTTGACTGTAATAGACGACGCTATAGCGTTTGTACCCCATGACAAAAATGGACTCTCCGGGCTGGATCTGTTTCTGGGCGGCGATCGCCACTAGACGACTGGGTTGTTGGGTTTGACTGTCCAGAAGGGGAGCGAGGGGGGGAATCACAAGGGTTAATACCAACAGATAGGCCGCTACATTGACGATCCACCAGCCTTTACGCCACTGGGGTCTGCTAAGGAGAATGGCAACGGCGATCGCCCCTAGGGCCAAAATAGCGCTGAAAATGAGGGGTAACCCCGATGCCCTAAGCAGGGATTCAAATTTAGGGGTCGCCGGATCATTGGCCACTAATTGGGGACTGATATAGGCGGCGATCGCCATTAAAACCAATAAAAGACCATTTAATCCTAACGTTCCTAAGAATGGCCATTGGTTGAGGGGAGAGGGTTTTTGAGGAGCTTTAACCCACAGTTCCGCCGCAAATAAACTGATTAAAATGGCTCCACCGGGGACGAAGGGTAAAATATAGCCGGCTAATTTAGTGGCGGCGCTGGAAAAAAAGATCAGAATTAAAATCACCCAGAACACACAAAACAGTCCCAATTGTTGATCCCGAGGACTGGTGACCCAGGCCCTTCTGCGCCAAATCTGTGAACGGGCAATGGCTAGGGGTAAAAATAATGACCAAGGTAATAGTAAAATCACACACCAAGGTAAGTAAAAATACCAGGGCCCCGCATGGCGATACAACACACTGGTAAAGCGTTGAAAATTGCTAAAGCCAAAAAAGGTGCCGATAAATTCCATGCCATTGGCCTGGGCCGCCAGAACATACCAAGGGGCGGCAATGACGGTGAAAATGGCAATCATCCCCAACCACGGGGTTTCCCCCAAGACAACGGCTTGAAATTGACCGACGTAAAAGAGAAAACTAAAAATGATTAGCCCCGGCAATAACACCCCGATGGGCCCTTTAGCTAAAAAGGCGATCGCCGCAAAAAAAGCGGTGAACATAAAGGCGAGTTTTTGTTGTTTCGGGTGCTCAAATTGACGATAACCCCAGAAAAAACTGATCAAACTCAAGGCGATCGCACTGGATAGGTACATATCCGTCACCGCAATCCGTCCCCACCCTAACCAACCCGGATTAAGGGCCATGATGCCCGCCCCGATCCAACCCCGTAACCAAGCTTGATGGGAACTAACCGATTTTTCACCAAACCATTTGCCCCCAAAGCGCAGGAGGAAAAAAACAGCAATCACCACGGCGATCGCCGCTAGAGAAGAGGGTAAGCGGGCGGCCCATTCATGGAAGCCAAATAGCT
>JBJOGT010000298.1:0-3243 GCA_046048115.1 Cyanobacteriota bacterium
GACCTAGCGGCGATCGCCAAAGCCATTGAAGACGCTAAGGCGGTGACGGATAAGCCGACCATGATTAAGGTCACCACCACCATTGGTTATGGCGCTCCCAACAAATGTGACACCGCTGGTATTCACGGGGCTGCTCTGGGCACTGACGAAGTAGCTGCCACCCGCAAAAATTTAGGCTGGGATTACGAACCCTTTGAAATTCCCCAGGACGTTCTGGACTACACCCGCAAGGCCATCGACCGGGGCGCTAGCTACGAAGCGGAATGGAACCAAGCTTTAGCCCAATACAAAACCAAATACCCCGCCGAAGCCGCTACCTTTGAACGGATGATCAGCGGTCAATTGCCCGATGGTTGGGCAGACAACTTAGCCAGTTTCACCCCCGCCGACAAAGGCTTAGCCACCCGTAAATATTCCGAAGAGTGTTTGAATGCCCTTGCCCCGGCTTTACCCGAATTGATCGGTGGTTCGGCGGATTTAACCCACTCCAACTTGACGGAACTCCATTGCTCCGGGGATTTCCAAAAAGGCGCTTATCAAAACCGTAACGTCCACTTCGGGGTGCGCGAACACGCCATGGGGGCAATCTGTAATGGTATGGCGTTGCATGGCTCGGGTTTAATTCCCTACGGTGCCACCTTCCTGATTTTCACCGACTATATGCGGGCGGCCATTCGTTTATCGGCGCTGTCCGAAGCGGGGGTAATTTGGGTAATGACCCACGACTCCATCGGTCAAGGGGAAGACGGCCCCACCCACCAACCCATTGAAGTAGTTGCGTCTTTGCGGGCCATTCCCAACCTCACCGTGATTCGTCCCGCCGATGGCAATGAAACCTCCGGGGCCTATAAAGTGGCGATCGCCAAAGCCAAGGAAAATGCCCCCACGTTATTAGCGTTAACCCGCCAAGCCGTTCCCAACTTAGCTGGCAGTGCCATTGATAAAGTCGCCCTGGGCGCTTATACCCTCGTGGATTGTGACGGAACGCCTGACTTGATTTTGATGGGTACTGGCTCAGAAGTACAACTTTGTGTTCAAGCGGCCGAACAACTCACCGCCGCTGGCAAAAAAGTTCGTGTGGTTTCCATGCCCTCCTGGGAATTGTTTGAAGCCCAAGATGCTGCCTACAAAGAATCAGTCTTACCGAAAGCCGTCACCAAACGCCTTTCCGTAGAAGCCGCCGCTAGCTTTGGTTGGCACAAATATGTCGGCACCGAAGGCGACACCGTCAGCATTGACACCTTTGGTGCGTCGGCTCCCGGTGGTGTTTGCCTAGAAAAATTTGGCTTTAGCGTTGATAACGTCTTGGCAAAAGCCAAAGCTTTATTAGGTTAATTTGCTTCAGATTGAATACTGCTGAAATTAGTTAAGCTCTCTAGAAATAGGGAGCTTTTTTTCGCCCTACTTTTGGTAAACGAACTCAGGTCTAGAGACTGATTAAGGGTTCAAGTTTCGCTAGAACTTCTAACAGGGTTTCTGGAGGGATCATTTCCCGAATTTTGGCCTTTCTCGCGTGACAATCCACTGCCCGGACTTGATCGACCAAGATCACGCCTTGGGTGTTCAGGGTCAGCGGCAATTTAACTTCAAAGGGCCAGCCTTTTTCACGGCTCGTGATTGGGCAAATGAGGATCAGACGGGAAAGGCGATTATAAGCTTCTGGAGAAATTACCAAGGCTGGACGATAACCTGACTGTTCGCTGCCGGTGCGGGGATTAAGTTCAAGGGCAATGAGGTGACCCCGTTGAGGAACAATGCCATTAATCGTTACCAAGCTTCTGCACCTTGGGCGTCTCCCCAATCAATTTCAGTATGCTGTGTTTGGGGTTGAGCCTCTTTGAGCAATTCTGCCAGGGTATATTTGGGTCGAGCAAGGGTCAACACGATCTGGTTATCTTGAACAATAATCGCCACCTGTTCACCTTCTTGCCATCCCGATTGTTGGAGAATGGGTTGGGGTAGTCGAATGCCCAGGGAGTTTCCCCATTTAGTGAGTTTTTGTGTGACCATATTTAGATAATCGCCGAGTTGATGTTTATACATTAAATATACCCTGTGAGCTGTGGCTGGAACCCTCATCGGCAAATTTTGAGGAGCGATCGCCTCCTGATCTCCCATCTAGATTGATTGACCTTGACGGTGATCGACTTTGATCGAATTGGTATTCCCTTTAAAAAAGGCATTTAATTTGCTTGCCAAAAAACTTTTTTGAATGTATACTTCCAGCTGTTCTTGTTAAAACCAACACCTTTTAATGCTTAACTCAACGGCTTAGTTAGTTTTTTTCAAAAGTCTAATCTAATCGCCTCGATAATCATTATAAAGAGCTATTATCTTTCTTGGAGAAATTGAAATGAAGCTTTTTAAAAGATTGGCTTTAATCTGTCCAGCCTTCGGTGCCTCTCTATTACTATCGGCTTTCACTGCTGATCATGCCCAAGCAGCTATTACGATCACGGGTCAACAAGTCGGGACAGATTTTATTTTTTCTTACACAGGCAGCATTGACCTGTCTGGTACAGCATTGTTCTCAGCTGGTTTGACATTTCCTAGCAGTTTTATCGCAAACCCAGCGGACGGTGGGATTTATAACTTTATAGGAACGGGCTCTTTTTCTGCTTATTTAGACACTTTTGTCAATCAGCCTAGTAGTTTTGGCACCAATACCTTACAGGTTGATGCAGACTCAGCAACAGGTAGTACTTTCTTGATTCAAGGGGCTGGCTTTCCAGATGCATTTGGTGTGCCTGATGGCTATGTTTCCGGCGACCCAATTTCTGGCTCTGCCACTTATAACAATGCGACCGCTGCTAGCCTTGGCCTAACCCCTGGCACCTATGTGTGGGAATTAAGCAATGGCGATACAATAACTCAAACAATTGTGCCTGAGCCGTTAACCTTATTGGGCGCAAGCGCAGCGGTGGCCTTTGGGGCCGCATTTAAACGTCGTAAAGCCCAGTAAATTTTGATTAATTGCACGACGAAGGAGATCGGCAACGGTCTCTTTTTTGCTTTTGAGCGAATTGATATTATTGCAGTGCGGGCGACACCCGGAATTCCTATCGATGGCCATATCTTGACAGGGGCACTGGGACAGGATGAACAACGGCCAACAATCACGCATAATCAAGGGTGGAATGGTTAACGTGGTTTTAATCATTCGTTTTATTCTCCATTCTCGATCGCCGTTATTGCCCCTATGGTTAACCTGACCCCCAACCCCAGCTACAGTGTTGATCTCTT
>JBJOGT010000299.1:0-10015 GCA_046048115.1 Cyanobacteriota bacterium
TCACCACTAAATCGCTGGTATTGGCTTCCGGGGCAGCGGCAAGGGTGGCGTTCAAGGTTTGAATTTGGGGGTCAAGTTGTAAGAGTTGTAAGGATTCCAATAACCAATCCACATTTAAGACTTCCCCTTCCCGAACCCGCAGGCGATCGCCGACATAATGATCAAAACGGGTATCCAACACATCGTCATTTTGAATACTAACTTTTACTTGCCCTAAGCGTCCTTCAATCACTTTAATTTGGATTAATCCCTGGCCGTCTTTTTGGGTTATTTCAGGAATAACAACCACGGCCCCGGAGGTGCGATATCCTTGCTCAGCGTAATATTCAGCGACTCGATTAGCAATTTGCAATAATTCGGCAAAGCTGAGGGCTTGATTGGTGATTTGTTTAATCGGGATTTCACTGTCTAGCACCGTTAATGCCCCTAGGGTTTCAGTGCTAATCACAGTATTATCAATAATCTCGATCTCAGTAACGATAATTTCCCCCACCATGATCTCGGTCTCCGTTGGCTGAAAGGGAGGCAATGTTAGGGGCGGTTTTTCCGGGGGTAAGGGTTCACTGGGCAAGGACGGTTGGGGACGCGGGGGTAATGTCTGGGCAAGGGTCGTTGATGGCGTGATCAAGTTGCTCACAACGGCGATCGCCAGTAATAAACCAGGGTAAAGGAAGGCGTATCGATGATTTGTTTTTAGTAATGAAGATTTCATAAAATGACTTGCCCGTTTTAGACCTTCATCCCCAACCCATGTATCAGTAAATTTGAATAATATTGCAAACGCCCGTCAGGATAACAAAAAAAATTTTTTTTATCAATACTTCTTTTTTATTTCCTGCGGTTGAATGGAACGCACCTCCTATCGCAATGTGAATATAATTCGGCGATCGACCCGATAGGACTATGTTTGGACTCTAACTCAAGCTAAGTCTCCAGGCTTGGGATGCAGCGGTTGCTCAAGCACTGGGGAATTTTTTTTGCACGACTGGAACAAGTAATGCGTACACGCAAATTGATGCGGAAAATTCTATGTTGTTCGATCCAGAAGATATCCAGCATCTACATGAGCTGTTTGATGCCATTGACTGTATTCAAAATCAACGCCTAGACCTGTCGGTTCGCCGATTTTTCCCAGTGTTCAAGGATTTTATCAAAACACGATATATAGCGTTTAACCTGCTCCAGGGGAGTTCAGACTGGGCTGATTTTTCTTCGCGGGGAACTAACCCCCATTTAATCTTGCTTATCAATACCTTTTGGCGATCGCTACAAGTCTTATTCTGCCGTTGATAATTCCAAAGGCATTCCCAAAATGAGCGACAGTCGCTAGTTCCCTAATTCGGCTTTTACATTTTTACTCTGTCGGGTATGCGTTGGTCCTGCGGTAAAATCCCTGGGGCTAAGAGCAATTGAATGGTGTTGACCAAATAGCCCTTAGCTCAGGAACTGGAGTTTTGACAAAAAGATTTTTTACGCTATATATGGTGTTTATTGAGGAAATTCAAGCACTACAGATAGTGTATTTTCTCAAATAGTCAAAACTCCAATCAGGAAAAATCTAAACTATTTAAACCGGAGAACCGTTGGATAATCCCGAAAAGAGCCACTGCACAGTGGGCCGTTGCCGGTTAAAAAGCTGCTTTGAGCAGTTCCACTTTATCCGTCCGTTCCCAGGGAAGATCGAGATCATTACGTCCGAAGTGTCCATAGGCAGCCACATCTTGATAAAAACGTCCCCCCCGTTCAGCGGGTAAATTTTTTAAATTGAGGGCTTGGATAATGCCGGCCGGCCTCAACTCAAAGTTCTTGAGAACCACATCTAATAATTTTTCTTCGTCCACTTTGCCAGTACCGAAGGTTTCAATCAACACACTCACTGGACGAGCAACCCCAATGGCATAGCTAACTTGTACTTCGCATTTATCCGCTAAACCAGCGGCGACAATATTTTTGGCCACATGACGAGCCGCATAGGCCGCCGAACGGTCAACTTTAGTGGGGTCTTTACCCGAAAATGCCCCACCGCCATGACGAGAGTAGCCACCATAGGTATCCACAATAATTTTGCGCCCGGTTAAGCCCGCATCCCCTTGGGGCCCACCAACGACAAATTTCCCGGTGGGATTGACGATAAAGCGGGTTTTATCCGTGGGCTTCAGGTCAATATCTACAAAACAGGCTTGGACTACCACATCCCACAAATCAGCTTTGATTTTGGCTTGCACTGCGTCGTTATCGGTAAGATCCCCGATCGCCCCATCATGCTGGGTGGAAATTAAAATCGTATCAATGGCAACGGGCACACCATCTTCGTAGGTAATGGAGACCTGGGTTTTACCATCGGGACGGAGGTAAGGGAGTTTGCCGGACTTACGAACTTCGGATAAGCGCAAGGCAACGCGGTGGGCCAAGCTAATGGGTAACGGCATTAATTCCGGGGTTTCGTTACAGGCAAAGCCAAACATCAGCCCCTGATCCCCCGCCCCAATCTGGTCAAGTTCGTCATCGCTGAGGGCATGGCGTTGTTCTTGGGCCGCCGTTACCCCTTGGGAAATATCAGGAGATTGTTCGTCGATCGCCAACATAACGGCACAACTATTAGCAGAAAAGCCATTGTCCGCATTGGTATAACCAATTTCCGCAATTTTATTGCGAATCAACTCTACAAAATTAATGTGGGCTTGGGACGTAATTTCCCCCGTGACCAGGGTTAAACCCGTATTAACCACGGTTTCCGCCGCCACCCGACTATTGGGATCTAGGGTTAGCAGGGCATCTAAAATGGTGTCAGAAATCTGATCACACACTTTATCGGGGTGCCCTTCCGTTACCGACTCAGAGGTAAATAAATAACGCTTAGACAAAGTCCTTAGTCCTCGTACACGATAAAAAGTTAGTCAATTAGAGCGTTAACCATAGACTGTTAACTTAAATTAAGAACCCATCATACAGGTTCCGTCATTTAATTCAAAGGATCACATCTTCCGGAATTGGGATTGTTTGCTCTGATGGCAGCGTGGGGGGAAATGGGCGCGAATCTCAGGAGACTATCCCCCGGTATATTTTTTAGCTTGGCGGTGTTAATTCCTTTATCAAGGGCATAATTCGGTTGATGGTAATCCTAAACTTTCTCTCCCATAACCCTTTGGCTGTCATGGTTCAAGGTCAGTGGCAACCCGGCATCGGTGATCCCACTTGGATTGGCTGGTTGACGGTGACGGCTTATTTTTTAACGGCCCTTTTGTGTGGCGTTTGTTGCCAGCGTTCCCGGTGGCGGAGTGGGTTATGGTTAATTTTTTGCTTGGTTTTGATGCTCTTGGGCATTAATAAACAACTGGATTTACAGTCTTGGTTGACGGCATTTGGTCGTCAAGTGGCTTTGGAAAATGGTTGGTATCAGCAACGACGGCAAGTCCAGCTTGATTTTATTGTTGTTTTGGGCTTAACGGCGATCGCCGTTTTGGTGGGTTTAGTCAGGGTTCTGCTTATAGAACGTCAGTATCGCCCGACTTCAGGGTTATCCTCTGGGTTGGCCTTAATGGGTTTAGGGTTTTTAGTCTGTTTTGTTGTGATCCGGGCTGCCTCTTTCCATCATGTTGATCGGTTACTACGCTGGCAACTGGGGGGACTAACGATGAATGGTTTCTTGGAATTAATGGGCATCGGTCTCATCGCCATGGGAGCAATGGTCAATTTACGTCGTCTTCGATAGCGGACTTACTACGGGACGATGGAAATTTTGCCTGATGGGAGACATCCTCAACATAGATCAGGAATTTTTATACCTCCACCGTTAGGACGTTCCGTTGAATCCGATATTCCGCAGGTTCATCAAAGACAATAATATTTTTGGTTAATATTTTTGGCAAGGAGAGCCAAGAAGTCAGCAATTCTCATTATGGGATTTTGAGCTAATTTAAGCGGATTTTATTGAGAATGGTTGCAACAACGATCTGTGAAAACCCTATTCCTTCCTTGAAAACATACCCCAAAAATCAGGTTTGCAGTGACAATTAAAATTGCTGGCTCGCAGTGCCATCATTCAAGTCATTGACAGGGGAATGTTAAGATGATTAGCTGATTCGCCCTCGTTATCTTGATCCCGAGGGTAACCTCGGTTGATTTGCCTTGCCTTAACGATTAACTGGCTTTTTTGTGTTAACAGTACCCATGTCTGATTCTGTCGCGGTGGTTGATTCCCCAGCGCTTGTTCTGAAAACATTGCCCGATTTTTCCCTGTCCAGTCAGCGCTGTGCTACCCAACTTCAACAGCAAGTCGATCTGATTCTGCTGGCGATCGAGGCATTGGACGTGGGGGCAGCGGAAAAAATGCTGGAAACTGGGGCAAATTTAGGGTTACAAAATTTAGTGCCCAATAGCCTGGTTTTATGGCGTTTACGCTGTACCAATCCCTGGCGGCGTTCCTACAATCGTACTCCCCTAACCCTAGACCAAGCCAAGGCCCTAGCGGCGATCGCCCATCATCAAGCCAAGCCGTTAATGGTTCAGATCCGGCAATTATTAGTGGCCGAGCAACAAATGCGGGCGAAGCAACTCCCCGTGGGCACGAACTTTGCCCTCTCGTCCTATTTAGAGCAATTTCGTTCCCACTTCAGTAGTCGCATGAACCCGCGCCGGGCAAAGGTTTCGGTTCTCCTCGCCTCAGAAACAGCCATGGACGACTTTGCCCTAGGAATACTTAATCAACTCTTATTTTGTACCGGCACCATTGGTATGCAACGCCTGTGGATTAGCTTATTTGATGGAGAAGTTGCATGAATATCCAACGCCCCTATCGTTTGCCCAACTGCACCCTGACCCTAGAAGGTATGGGAGATAGTAGCAATCCCCAATCCCCTAACCCCGATCTGAGTATTATCCTGAATGCCCGATGTCAGTTCGTTGGCATTAACCAAAGCTTAGAAGGGGGGCGATCCTTCTTGGAAGCACTAGCAAAAGCCGTGAGTACCTACGCTCAACAATGTTTAAGCGGTATTCACCATCCCACAGCGACTAAGGGAGAATCGGGGGAATGGGCAGAATTAACCCCCCTACCGGATCAGGCCCTCCATCGTCTGACCTGGCATCCCCCAGCAGATGAATCCCGGCACCCCATCACCGTTGACTTGACCACGGTTCAACTCTTTGATCTTGTGGAAGCCGTTGATCAATTCATTGCCGATCGCCATACCTTGCCCGACTTTTCCCTCACCCTCCAGCCCCTATCCCGTCGCTACCGACAACCGGATGAACCCTTTGTACAAAGGGCTGTTCCCGCAACTCTGGGGGCAATCAGCCTAGCTATATTCGCCGCTGCCCTTTATGTGTTACCCATACCGGAAGTTCGCAAGCCCGAACCCAAGCCTCCAAACTCCCCCGCTCTAGTCGATCCCGCCCAAAATAATGCCGCGCCGGCTAACGATTCTGCCCCCGAATCCCTCCCCCGCTAATCATTTTGATGATAGGTCATTCGTTGGGATATCTCGGTCATTTTGGTGCGCCCTTGATGGGTAGGAACCCCGTGGGTTGCCAGCCCATGAAAGGCTAAACGGAAACCAATATGGGTTGTCCCCGTATCGGAGTCTTGGGATTCCCGGGCCGCTGGACGGTAGCGACTACAATAATTTTTGGCACAGAGATAGGAACCCCCCTTTATCACATGTTTGGGGCCATTGGGTTCTCTGGGGTCAAAACTCTCTGATTCACGGGGCCCCTGGGGATTGTGTTGATGAACCATGCCCTGGCGATCGCCGCTATACCAATCCACAGTCCATTCCCAAACATTGCCAGTCATATCATAGAGTCCAAAGGCATTAGGGGGAAACGAAGCCACAGGAGCCGTACCGCCATAACCATCCTTTTTTTGATTCTCAAAGGGAAAAGTCCCCTGCCAAGTATTCGCCTTCTTCGGGGAGTAAGTGTTCCCCCAGCCAAAGATTTGATCGGTTAAACCACCCCGCCCAGCAAACTCCCATTCCGCTTCTGTGGGTAATTGTTTACCGGCCCAATCGGCATAGGCCTGGGCGTCTTCATAGGAAACCTGAACAACGGGATAATTTTCTTTGCCCTCAATATCACTATCGGGGCCTTCGGGATGACGCCAATCCGCCCCTGGAACCCAATGCCACCAGCTCAACATAGGTACTTCCGTTACCCCCGGCGACGGCATGCGAAAAACAAGGGAGCCAGCGGCTCTTTGATCTTTAGCTAAATCGGCAAATTGGGCGGGAGACAAGGGACGTTCAGCCACTGTCACATAGCCTGTTGCTTGGACAAATGCGGCAAATTGGGCATTGGTTACTTCCGTTTGATCTAAACAAAAGCCATCGACGGTCACATCATCAACGGTTTTTTCTTCGGGGAAAAAGTCATCCGATCCCATCCGAAACGTGCCCCCCGGAATCCAGACCATGCCATTGGGACAGGAGTTAGGGAAAGTCTGATCGGTGGAACCTACTGCTGGCGCAGTAAACATCAACGGGATAATTATTACTAAAGCCAATAACAAACGGCGGCAAAAATCAAACATAAGTGGTACGTCGAAAAAAGGTCAGCAATTCTCATTATGGGATTTTGAGCTAATTTAAGCGGATTTTATTGATGCAATAAAGATCTTTGAAACCCGTATTCCTGCGTTGAGAACATACCTCAAAAATCAGGACTGAAGTCACAATGAGAATGGCTGGCTCAATACAGAGAAGCTTAAAGCGTCACAGTGGCAAGCAGGGCGTTTTGCCTTGGCGACCAACCAGATAGCAAACTTAGATAAACAACAGCAAGGGGTTGAGGGAGATCTTCGCTTTCTTAAAGACCCTCTTTTTTGCTTCTAGTAGAGAGCGGCGCAAGTCCGACTACTGTTTTTGTTTCCGGGCTAAGCTACCATAAAGACTCTGTATCAATCTGGGGTGGCTATATTTACGCCGTAGTCTGCTAGTGTGTTCATCAAAACGCCTGAGCACAGATTATGGCATTGGCTTTCATTATGACGTTGTGTTTGTTGGTGTACAGCTTGGAACAACGCCAACTCAGACGGATACAGGAAGAACAAGGGGAGACTATCCCAAATCAGTTGGGACAGCCTGCTCAACGTCCAACATTGCGTCGGGTTTTTCAACATTTTAGAGGCATCCATTGGTGTCTACTGGATCAATGTCCACAAATTATCAATCTAACTCTGGAGCGGGGGAAGATTTTAAGCTTTTTGGGAGCTACTACTTGCCAATATTATCTTTTGTCATGATGGTTTTTCTTATTTTTTTGTTCTTTTTTTGCATACAGAATATAAATATTGCTATTGAGATTAATTAATATTTGATACTGATGATTGTCAGGTCACAGTTCGGAAAAATTAGTCATTAAAAATCCCCGTATTTACAATTGCTTTACATAGTTGGTCAACGACGGGAACTGAAACGCTATTGCCGAGTAACTTCATCCATTTTGCCCGTGATTGAGGCAACTTGAAATTTTTGGGGAATCCTTGAATTAGACAGGCTTCACTTTGGGAGATTTTTCTAAAGCATCTCGGTTGATAAATTTCTTCTATAAATTTATGTTTAAATTCGATCTGATTAGTCGCTTGAATTAATTTAAGGGCAACAAAATCATTGCTATCGCTAGCTACCAGGGTAGGAAAAATGTGAGAAGTTGGTAGAAAGATGCGGTTCACTCCAAATAAACCGGTGCTAATTTTGCCATTTTTGAAATCATAACGAATTTCGTTGCAATGTATGATTCCTTTGCTTTTTAGGGATTCTATTATTTTGGTGATTGACAATTTTTGTGTTTTTAATAACTTATTTTTCTTTAGTTCATCAACAATTAGTTCCTGGCTTTCGATTGATGCCAGCACAGTTGCTTCTTCTTCCGTTAAATCGCTATTACTATGATTATTTAGGGTAAAACGATATTCCTCTGGCTTTAAAATCTCCAATTCTACTAATTGATCAATTTCTATTTGTTTAATTGAGGAATCGAGACATTGAAAGTGTTTTAAAGATAATGGATTACCGTCTAAGACACCGTAATGACTTTTTCTTCTATTTTTAAGCAACAATAGACAAATGTTCTTTTGTCTTTTAGTGGTTTCAATGATGTCCCAGGAATGAATTGTGGTGTGGCCATTTCTGATGTCGTTGAATAAAAAATAATCATTCAAACCATTGGTACTTGATAAGCTCATGGTTTTTGATTCGACAACGTTGCCGAATAAGTCTTTCTGAACAATAGAGGAATTATTAATCAATTGACTCGGTATGCCGAGAAGATCCCCCAGCTTGATTTTTTGTTTACTAACAGGAGGAAGATTAAATTTCAAAAAATATTTATTTTCTTTAAATCCAATGATGTAAACCCGAACTCGACTTTGCAAAACACCATAATCAGATGAGTTAATGACAAAGTAATTTGCATAATATCCAGCCGCTTTAATTCTCGTCAGAATATATCCTAATGCTTCTACGTTTCTGGGATCAACTAAACCTTTAACGTTTTCAAAAATAAAGGCTTTAGGTTGAGATTGTTGTAATAAATAAATTGTGTCATTCCATAATTGTCCTCGATCATCATCAAATCCCAAATTTTTCCCGGCGATCGACCAACTCTGACAGGGAACACCAGCCGTTAGTAAGTCATGATGCGGTAAGGATTTAATCTTGGTAATATCTCCTAGGTTATCGGTGGGATTTACCTTGAAATTTTCGCAATAGACATCAATAGCATCTTTGGCAATTTCACTAAAGCCTAAACAATGGCCACCATTCTGGCTTAGGGCCATTTTAAAACCACCAATGCCTGAAAATAGATCAATAAAGGTAAATGACATCTTTCCTATTTGTATTATTTTAAAGTCTCCTCTGCAAAATTATCAGGAGGATCTATGCCCAGAAATTCTCTGTAGATTCGTTCCTTATAATCATTTCCTAGGTCATTAATGATTTTGGTTAAGTTTTCGTAAGTTCCTTCTCCACCAACCAAATCCCAAAATTCAGCACCAATCAAAACCGATTCATCGTGGTGCATATCAAACCATCTCATGGGAAATGACCACTGATAATCCTCTCTTTTTCCATAGGGATTGTAAGGCAAAGCAAAGTAGGCTGAATCGACTAACTTTGGCTCCATCGCTAGGATTTTAAAAAGCTTTTCTTTGCTAACTTTTGTCTGATCGCTATTAGGTAAAGGTGCTTTTAGTTCAAACGCACAGCGAAGACCATTAGCTTGATTTTCGATAAAAATATCACAGATAACTGTCACCGGAATCGGGTCTCCCTTGCCAGCTTTTACATATTCGATTTCCGTTTGCCAATCTGGTTTAACTGTATTTTTTTCTTTACGATGTTCTAATTGATTAAGAACTTCTTGAATTCGTCTTAGACTTTCTTTCCCGACAAATCCATTCACCACATATCCCATTTGACAATTACCATGGGCTTCTGAAGCAACAATCTGCGCTAATTTTTCCCACACACTACCAAAGGGCGTAACAAATCGTCTTTCAAAATGAGACCCCTTGAAAATTTCATCGGGGACTAAGGCCGCATAGAGGGGTTTTCTTAAGCGATGATCTTCCTTAATAAATGGATCACTAATCAGCACCCGCTCCATGACCTTATCCATCATCGTCGTGATGACCTCTCGAATAGCATGGGCTACTTGTTCTTGTTTGTCCACCATAACTCCTGTTTTGAAGAGATTGCTTAATTTCTCAATGCTCCAAATCGGCGATCGCCTTGGGGACAGCGGCAGTTAATACTTCTGGTCCTTGGGGCGTGACCAATACATCATCTTCAATGCGAATGCCAATGCCGCGCCATTTTTCCGGTACTTCTGGTTGCCCTTCCACGGGTTTGATGTCGGGGGAAATGTAGAGACCCGGTTCCACGGTGAGCACATGGCCGGGTTCTAGGACTTTCCAGGTTTCCGCGTCTTGTTTGTAAGGCCCTGCATCGTGGACATCTAAGCCTAACCAATGACCGGTGCGGTGCATAAAGAAGGGTTTATATTTTTCTTCTTT